>JAVETN010000018.1 GCA_034006035.1 Desulforegulaceae bacterium | reverse complement strand
GGTGGTTAATGTTTTGCCTTATACTTCATCCATGCAGGTCCAACAATTGCAAGTCCTTCTCCATGGGCAATATCATAAATTGCACTTAATGAGTGTTCAATCATGTGCATGGGAAATTTTTTTGGTCCTGCTCCTAATGCTGTAAGTCCGTTAAGGGCTAAAGTTGAAGCCCACATCATATTTGCCCTTGAATTATAATCTCTTGGGTCTTTAAATATCTTTTCAGCAGATTCCAGGGTGGTTTTTATTATTGCTTCAATTATTGAATCTGTGATCATTATATTTTCATCTTCTGAATTAAGATAGGTTTCTAGAACATGAATTATTGTATCTATTGCTCCGTTTGCAGTTTGATTTTTTGGAACAGTAAATGTGTTTACAGGATCAAGAATTGAAACCTTGGGATATAAAAAAGGTGAAACACAGCTGTATTTTTGTTTTGTTTCTTCATTAGTTATAACTGAGCTTGGGTTCATTTCAGAAGCTGTGGCTGAAAGAGTAAGAACCACTGCAATAGGAAAAGCTTCTTTTATTGTTTCTTCCCCGATATAAAATTTCCAAGGGTCAGAATTTGTTTTTGCAGCAGCTGCAACAGCTTTTGCAGTATCAATTACACTGCCTCCTCCAACAGCTAGAACAGCGTCAAGTTTTTCTTTTTTGAATAAATCTGCACCTTGTCTTACAAAGCTTATTACAGGGTTTGGTTTTACCCCGGATTTTTCAATAAATTCAATACCTGCTTTGTTAAGAGATTTGGTAACCTTTTCATAGATACCGTTTTTTTTAATACTTTCTTTGCCGTAAATAAGCATCACTTTTTTTGCAAAGGAAGAAATTTCTTCACCTATTTGGTGGGTGGTATCTTTTCCAAAAACAATTTTTGTTGGATTGTGAAAAATAAAAGGCTGGATTTTAACCTCCTCATCCTTTTTGTTCGGGATCATCTGGTTCATAGTAAACAGCTCTTGCATCTGTTTCTTTTATATACTTTTTTATTCCATTCAAAATACCATCGCAAATTTTGTCCTGATACTCATCAGTTGAAAGTCTTTTACATTCCCTTGGATTGCTTATAAAAGAAACTTCAAGAAGAACAGCTGGCATTCTTGCTCCAAGAAGAACATAAAAAGGAGCCTGTTTTACCCCCCTGTCTTTAATATTAGAGTAACCGGATTTTAAAGAACTTACCATTGAGTTTTGTATATGGGTTGCAAGTCTGCTTGATTCATTTATTTTTGCATCTCTCATGAGATCATTTAAAATAGTTTGCAAATCACTTATGTTTTTTGTTGATGTTGCATTTTCTCTTGCTGCAACTGAAATTGAATCTTCGTCAGTTGCAAGGTTTAGAAAATAGGTTTCAATTCCATAGGCATCTTTGTTTCTTGCTGCATTTGTATGTATTGAAATAAAAAGATCAGCCCTATTTGTATTGGCTATTTCAGTTCTTTGCTCCAAAGTAAGGTATGTATCGTCATCCCTTGTAAGAATAACTTCATAACCCAGCTCTTTTTTTATTTTACTGGCAAGTTTTTTTGAAATATCCATTACTGTATATTTTTCATGGGAGCCCTTGTAGTAGCCTGGAGCTCCATAATCTTTTCCTCCATGGCCAGGATCGATTACAATTCTGTTAACCCCCAGCGCAAGCTGTTTTATAAGAGAGGCTGAATCAGCTTTTTTGGCGGTTGTATTTTCAAGTTGTCTTGAAACCACAGGGTGGGCCTTAATATTTTTATCGCCGTTTGAAGTTTCTCCCCAGACATCAATAACTGTTCTATAAGGTTTGAAAAGGGAAAATACCTTGAAATCTTTGGCTTTTGATTTGAGATCAACAACAATTCTCACTGTTTCCTTGTCATATTGACCAATTCTGATTTTTTCCACCTGGGGATCAAAAACTTGATAAGTTTTATTTATGTTTTGTGCTAGTAATGCATTTTTAAAGTCAATATAAACCCTGGGGGGCTTTTTATTTTCCCCGTCCTTGTTTAGATCGTTGAAATTGTATTTTATTTCGCTTTCACTATCCACAACAATTCTTGTTCTGTTGTTGTGTGTATGAAACCTGATTTCATTTATTTGAGTATTGGTGCTTAAATCAGTTGATGGTAGTTCAAGTTCTGTTTCTGTTATTTTTGGTTTTTTTGAAGCAACAAATTGAGAATTAGTTGGAAGGTCTGGTTTTTTTACTGCTGGTTCTTTTGATTTTATAATAAGGCTTTTTATGGGGTCTTTTTTATCGCTTTTATAAGAAGAAGATAAAAGTTTATCTTTGTTTTCCCTGATTTGTTTTAAAGCTTTATACTTGTACCTGCTTCCCGGATATTTTTTTATAAGTTTCTCCATAATATCAAGACCTTCTTTTATATCTTTTTTTAGAAATGAAACTTCTGCCATTTCAAGATATAAAAACCCCTCATGATACATTGCAGCAGGAGCCCAGGGATCCAAAGGGTCAGTTTTATGGGCTTTTTCAAACATTGAAATGCAGGCTGACCAGTTTGACCTGTATTTTTTTTTGGTGGAATTTTTTATATTTCTGTATTCTGCCTCAGCTTTAAAATACTGATGCTTTACGCTTGAAGCCTCAGTATAGCTAACTGAGCCAAAAAGCAAAATTATAATAAGAAAAACAAATGTTTTAAAATATAAAACTTTTTTCATATTTTTATAAAATCTTTTTTGCCTCGTCTATGAGAGCATTGAGACAGTTCAAAGCTTCCACAGGCGTCATTTCATTTATATTTAAACTTGCCAGAGCCTGGGTGAATTCTTTTTCAGGAGAAGGGAAAAATTCCATCTGAAATGTTTTTTCTTTTAAATTCTTAATTTTTTGATTGGAAAGTATATGTTCTCCTGATTCAAGTCGCTTAAGAAGAATTTTTGCTCTTTCTATAACATTCACAGGGATTCCTGCCAGACCTGCAACCTGAATTCCGTAACTTTTGCTTGCTCCGCCTTCTGTTAATTTTCTTAAAAAGGAAATTTTTCCGTCAACCTCAGTGATAGAGATATTAAAGTTTTTAGCTTTTGGCAAAGTGTTTTCTAGTTCTGTGAGTTCGTGGTAATGGGTGGCAAACAGTGTTTTCACCCCTTTGCCTCTTAAATTATGGAGTTCTTCGGCAACAGCCCATGCTATACTTATTCCATCAAAAGTGCTTGTTCCTCTTCCTATTTCGTCCATTACCACCAAAGAGTCTTTGGTGGCGTTGTTTAAAATATTAGCTGCTTCCTCCATTTCAACCATAAAAGTAGACTGGCCTCCTGCAAGGTTGTCTGAAGCTCCCACCCTTGTGAAAATTCTGTCTGTAATTGAAATATCAGCGTATTCAGCAGGAACATAAGAGCCTGTCTGGGCAAGGAGAACAATTAAGGCAGTCTGCCTTAGAATTGTTGATTTTCCTGCCATATTAGGACCTGTGATTATAAGAAGCTGGCTTTCATCATTGTCAAGATAAATATCATTTGGAACAAATCTTTCGTTTTCAAGTACTGCTTCAACCACAGGGTGTCTTCCTGCTTTGATATAAATCATATTTTTTTTGTTTATTTTCGGGCGGCAGTATCCCCTTTGGAGAGCAAGCTCTGCAAATGAAGACAAAACATCAAGTCTTGCAATAAAGGAGGCTGTGTTTTGGAGAATTTTTCGTTTATCAGCTATTGAATTTCTTAAGTTCAGGAAAAGTTCATACTCCAGTTTTGTTCTTTTGTCTTGAGCTGAAAAAACATTTTCTTCATATTCTTTAAGTTCCTCAGTTATATATCTTTCAGAATTGACAAGGGTTTGTTTCCTTACAAAAAAGTCTGGAACTTTTGGAGTCTGGGATTTTGGAACATCTATAAAATAACCAAAAACTTTATTGAATTTAAGTTTTAAAGAAGAAATCTTGGTTTGCTTTTTTAATGAAGCTTCATATTTGGCAAGCCAGGTTTTTCCCTGGGTTGTTAAAATTATAAGTTCGTCAAGTTTTTCATTGAAACCTTTTTTAAAAATATTTCCTTCGCTTATCACCTGAGGAGCATCATCTGATATGGATTGACTGATTAAATTCTCAATTTTGGCAAGTTCTTTTGGATTTTCAGGGAACTCAAGAAGGCTTGAGTTAAAATTTTGCAAAAGTTTTTCAATTTCTGGGATTGCTTCAAGTGAGTTTCTTAAAAGAAGAAGTTCTTTTGGCCCTGCTGTTCCCATTGATATTTTTGTTGTAAGTCTTTCAATATCATAAATGTCTTTAAGAAATTTTTTAAGATCCTCTCTTATAAGCCTTTCATGGACAAGTTCACTTACTGAATCGTGTCTTTTTAGAATTTCATCTATATTAGTAAGGGGGTAGAGAATGAAGTTTCTTAAAAGCCTTGCCCCCATTGCAGTTACTGTATAATCGATTGTATGTAACAGGCTTCCTTTTCTTGTTTTTTCCTTCATTGAACAAAGAAGCTCAAGATTTGTGGATGTGATTGAATCAAGAACAAGGTGCTTTTCAAGGTTGTATCCTGTCAGGGATTTTAAATGCAGGGCTTCTTGTTTTTGAGTGTCGTTTATATAGAAAAGAATTGCTCCTGCAGAGATTACTCCAGCAGACATTTTACTGCATCCAAGGCCTCTTAGGCTTTTAATTGAAAACTGGTCAAATATTTTTTCTTTACAAAGATTTAAGTCAAAATATGATCCAGGAAGCAGGGTGAAAACCTTGGCTGGAAAAATTAATTTAAGTTTTTTAACAATATCTGAATTTTCTTCTTCTGAAACAATTATTTCTCCGGGATTTATTCTGTTTATTTCATCTATCAGTACATTGAAGTCTTTTGTTTCAGTAACCTTGAAATCTCCGGTTGAAATATCAACATGGGAAAGGCCAGCAGTGTTTTCTCTAAATGAAACAGAGGCAATATAGTTATTTTCCTTTTCATCAAGGAAATTTGAATCTGCTATCATTCCCGGAGTTATCAATCTTACCACTTCTCTTTTAACAAGGCCTTTTGCAAGAGCTGGGTCTTCTGTTTGTTCGCAGATTGCAACTTTTTGTTCTTTTTCAATCAGCCTTGCAAGGTAAAAATCAGCTGATTTCACAGGAATTCCACACATGGGAATTTGATTTGGTGAGTTTTTATTTCTAGATGTTAGAGCAATCTCAAGAATTTGAGCTGCTTTTATTGCATCTTCATAAAACATTTCATAAAAGTCACCCATTCGGTAAAAAAGAATACAATCTGGGTATTCTTTTTTTATTTCCGTATATTGAACCATCATTGGAGTAAGGTCATCAACAGAGGTCATCTATTTTAAACTCCTGTAAAAATGAAAAACCCGGAGTACATAAAAAATGCAGCCGGGTTGAAAATTAATTTAAAGCTGAGTAGTTATTCGTTTTTTTCTTCATTGAAAGGGCCTTGAACTTCATTGCTCTTTTCCTTTTGCTCTTCTTTCTTTATATTTTCTTCAAAAGATTTGTTGTCCGGGTTTAAAGAATCGGTTGCTCTGATTTTATCAACTTCATTTTTAAGCTCCAGCACTGTTTCCCTGTAATTTTCTATGGTTTGATTTTGCATTTTAATTTTTCTTTGTGCTTTAAATCTGAATGCAAGGCTTGAAAAATATGATAAAAGAAATCCGGTTACAAAACATATAATCCAGTATAACCCATTTGCAGTTTGAGGAATGCTGAATTTTTTAAAATAGAAATTTAAATCTAGCCCGTTTTTTAAAATAAAATATTCTTGGTTCTGCCATCCGGCTAGAAGTATTAAAGCCAGGAAAACTAATCCTGCTGTGATTTTAAATTTTTTCATAGTTAATATCTCCATTTCTATTTTACACTATATAAGTTGTTTATTTGTTTTTTTATTGAGAAGTTTTAACTTTTGTTTAAAAAATAAATTTCAGACGATCTTATCCATCTTAGTTTAACTTTGTTTTTATCCTGAAAATATAAATTTCTCAAGTATCATCTCAAGTGTAATAATATTTGAAACAATTTGAGTGGATCTCATTAAAGTTTTTTATTCACAAATACAGAAAACCCAATTTAAACTTAATCATATCTTAAAAGTAATTTTTTACTTGTTTTGAGTAAAGATATCAACCTTTTTCTTAAATTCTAACCAGTTCAATCTTTCCTGCAGCCCCAGTTTTATTATCTTTTATTATCACTATTGCTTCAATTTCTTTTTTTGACATGGCCAGCTCAATGACTGCTTTAATATCTTCATCGGTTTTAACCATATTGGATAAGGCTGTTGCATAACCATCTGCAAGATATGCATCTTTTGATGCAATGGTAACAGAATCAGCTTTGCCGAAATTTAAAGAGTGGCCAAGGGTTCCAGATGACGTGCAAATAGACAAAGCAGAGCTTGAAGAAAGTTTTAGTCCTAGTTTATTGGAAAAAGGAGAGTTTTTACCTGAATAAACTGCAGAAATAAATTCATTTTTTGTTTTGAAAAACACATCTCCCCCGTTTTCAATTATAAATTCATCGCAAAAATTTAAAAGATAATAGCCTGTTTCCTGACAAACAGCTCCGGCAACTGATGCCATTGGGCCTGTGTTTGTTTTTTTTCCGGCATTAATCATTTTTTGTATTACAGGGTGACTGATTGGATCTTCAGGATAGGGCAAAAGGGTTGTTTTGAAATCTGGATGTTTTTTTATATAGTCTTTTATAACTTTTCTTGTTTCAATTATTATTTCTTCAGCTTTTTTTTCAAGGCCGTTTTTTGGAACTTGGATATGGATATCTGTTTCTTCTATTGAAATTTGAAAAGAAAAAAAATGTTTTTTGCTTATAAGCTTTCTGTAGGAATTTCGGTTGGAATAAGGATTGTTCATTGTGTCCCCAAAATAAAAAAAGGGTCAGAATACTCTGACCCGTTATTTATCTTTTTGGTAGCGGGGGACGGATTCGAACCATCGACCTTCGGGTTATGAGCCCGACGAGCTACCAGACTGCTCCACCCCGCATCAACAAAACGCAATATAGGTTGTTTTACTTTTTAAGTCAATGATTATTATAATGTTTTTTTAAAAAAATTGTAATAATCTTATATGGTGCTGTTTATATTAAGATAAATTGCATTTTAAATTTAGTCCGACTTTCCGACTTTGTTTACCTATTTTAAAAAAGCGAGTATCTTTTCTTTAAACTCTTTAATTGTTTGATTTTTTGGTTTGTTTATTGACAATTTTTTATTCCTCCCTGTTTCTCCTGAAACAATTGAAATAGAAGTTTTAGGGATTTTTAAGGATTTGGATAAAAATTTAATGCATTCCTTATTAGCTGCTCCGTCAACAGGAGGTGCTTTTATTTTTACTTTAAAAGCATTGTTGTAAATGCCCGAGGCCTCGTTTCTTGAAGCTTTGGGCTGGACATGAAGGTTGATTATAAAGTTATCGTCTTTAATTTTTAACGGAAGTTCGTCCATGGCTTATTAATCCAGGAAAGCTGTTATAAATTTTTTTAATTCTTCATAATCTTTTGCAACAGGAATTTTTGGAAATTCTTTTATAACTTTTTCAGGAGGGTTGTAAAAGCATGATGAATCAGAAGCTTGGAGCATCCCTGTATCATTGAATGAATCTCCAAATGAAAAAACTTCATAATTAAGACTTTTAAATGCGTTTACAGCTTTTGTTTTTTGGTCATTTTGCCTTAAAATATAGTCAGTTATTTTTCCTGTTTTGTCTATTTTAAGACTGTGGCAAAAGAGGGTGGGGTAATTGAGCTTTTCCATTAAAGGCTTGGCAAACTCCTCGAATGTATCAGAAAGAACAATAAATTGAGTTCTTTCTTTTATCCACTTTATTGTCTCCTTTGCACCGGGAAGGGGTTCTATTGTTGTAATTACATCTTTAATGTCACTGAGTTTGAGGCCTTCTCTGTCTAAAATCTTTAGTCTGTAGGCCATTAGTTCGTCGTAGTCTGAAATATCTCTTGTTGTAAGCCTTAAATCTTTAATCCCTGTCTTTTCTGCAACATTGATCCAGATTTCTGGTACAAAAACTCCTTCAAGATCAGAACAAACAAGTTTCATAATTTTCTCCTGGATTAGAATTCATCTTCAATTCTTATGATAACAGGCTTTTCAAGAATATCATCTAGATTTCCTACTCCTTTTACTGCTTTTTGAATATCTGATTCCTTTGCCTTGTGGGTTATCATAACAATGGGAACGCCTATTGTGTTTTCATCTCTTCCTTTTTGGTGAACGCTTTTTATGCTTATTCCAAAATCTCCCAAAATTCCTGAAACTTTGGACAATACTCCAGGAGAGTCTTTGGCTGTAAGTCTCATATAATATTTACAGGTTATTTCTGAAATTTTTACAATAGGAATTTCCTTAAGCTTTTCCGGCATAAATGAAAGGGAAGGTATTCTAGAGGAAATTCCTGAACTTATATTTCTGGCTAGATCACAAATATCTGAAACAACAGCACTTGCAGTGGGCATCATTCCAGCACCTGCTCCGCTTAAAATGATTTCACCTGAAGCATCACCGTGAATGCTTATGGCGTTTAGAGCACCGTCAATTTTTGCAAGAAGATGATTATAGGGTATCATTGTTGGGTGAACCCTTGCCTCAAAGCTGTCCCCATGATTTTTTGAGATTGCCATCAGTTTGATTCTATACCCAAAGTCTCTTGCATTTTCTATATCTTCAGCGGAAATTCCAGTAATGCCTTCAATATAAATATCAGAAAAATTTATTTTGGTTCCATAGGCAATTGATGAAATTATTGAAAGCTTATGGGCTGTATCATCTCCGTTAATATCAAGGGAAGGGTCTTTTTCTGCGAACCCATTTTTTTGTGCCTGATAAAGAGCTGTTTCAAAACTGATGTTTTCGTTTGTTATTTTTGAAAGGATATAATTACAGGTTCCGTTTAATATTCCAGCGGTTTCAAGTATTTTGTTTCCGCACAAAGATTCTCTCATGGTTTTGATAACAGGCATTGCGCCGCCTGTACTTGCTTCAAAACCTATTTCAACACCGTTTTTTGAAGCTTCTTCAAAAATTCTGGAACCATTGACTGCAAGAAGGTTTTTGTTTGCAGTAATAACATTTTTTTTATTATTTATTGAACGAATTATCAGTTCCTGGGCTATGTCTGTTCCGCCTATAAGCTCAATTACAATATCAATTTCTTTATCGTCAGTTACCTCAAAAGGATTGTCTGTAAATTCTGTTCCTTTGGGTAGAATATCTTTGATCTCGTTTAAATTTAGATCTGCAATTTTTTTTAAAAAAAGGCTGCAACCAAGTTTTGACTCAAGCAAAGATGCGTTTTCTTCAAGGAGATTTACCACACCTTTACCTACTGTTCCGCATCCTAATAGTCCAAGACAGATTCTTTTCATTTGCCCACCTGTTAAAAAGTTCATTAAATAGCCTGTATTTGTTACCCTAATAATAAAAATAAGTCAAAAATTGTTTTTGACTTTTAAGATTAAAAAATCTATTTTTCAATAACAAAAATTTATAAAGAGGTTAAAAAAGAAAAATGACAGAAAAAGGGCTTACTTACGCTGATGCAGGTGTTGATATTGACAAGGCAAACAGGTTTGTTAAAAAAATTAAGGATCTGGTGGCTAAAACACCGAGAACCGGAGTAATGGGTAATATAGGTGGATTTGGAGGGCTTTATTCGCCTAATCTTTCAAATATGAAAAGTCCTGTTCTGGTAAGTTCTACAGACGGAGTAGGTACAAAACTTAAAATTGCGCAGATGAGCAATATTCACAATACTATAGGCATTGATCTTGTTGCCATGTGTGTGAACGACATCATTGTTCAGGGAGCCAAGCCTCTTTTTTTCCTAGACTATCTTGCCACAGGAAAACTTGATGAAGATGTTGCAGTAAGCATAGTTGAAGGTATTTCCAATGGGTGCATTGAGGCTGAATGCTCTCTTATAGGCGGAGAAACAGCAGAAATGCCCGGTCTTTATAAAGAAGGAGACTACGATCTTGCAGGTTTTTCAGTTGGAATAGTTGATGATCATAAAATAGTTGACGGTTCTGGAATCAGGGTAGGCCATAAAATCATAGGCATTGCTTCCTCGGGAATCCATAGTAATGGATATTCTCTTGTAAGAAAGGTTTGTTTTGATCATTTAAAACTCAAGCTTGATGATTATGTGGAAGATCTTGGCTGTACTCTTTGTGAAGAGCTGATTAAGCCTACAAGAATTTATGTTAAAACCATAATGTCTCTTTTAAGAGAAATCAATGTTTATGGTCTTTCCCATATTACCGGAGGAGGTTTTGAAGATAATATTTCCAGAATTCTTCCAAGTGCATGCAAAGCAGTTCTTGACAAAGATTCCTGGGAAAGGCAGCCGATTTTTCATTTTCTTCAGCAAGCAGGTAAAATTGATGAAATGGAGATGCTTAAAACATTTAACTGCGGAATTGGAATGGCTCTTATTGCGGACGAAACAAGTGCTCAAGATATTGTTCACAGGCTGAGTGCAGAAAACGACAAGGCTTTTATCATAGGAGAAATTTTTAATAGAGATAATGATGAAGCCCAGGTTCAATGGAAAAAATAAAATGCTTGTTCTAGGGATTGAATCCTCTTGTGATGAAACTGCTGCTTCTGTTGTTTTAAACGGAAAAAAAGTCCTTTCTTCCATAATATCTTCTCAAATAGATGACCATTCTCTTTATGGAGGGGTGGTTCCCGAAATTGCCTCAAGAAAGCATCTTGAGGCAGTTTCAGATGTGGTTTTCAATGCCTTGGATCAGGCCGGAGTTAAATCTGAAGATCTTTATGGGGTGGCTGCAACTCAAGGGCCCGGACTTATCGGTTCTCTTCTTGTGGGTTTTTGTTTTGCAAAAGGATTTGCATTTGCATCAAATCTTAAATTTACAGGAGTTGATCACCTCCATGGCCATTTAATGTCTGTTTTTCTTGAAGAAAAAGCTCCAAACTTTCCATATGTAGCTCTTCTTGCATCGGGAGGGCACACTTCCCTTTATTTTGTAGAAGATCATCTTTCCTATGAAATAATTGGAAGTACAAGGGATGATGCTGCAGGAGAAGCCTATGACAAAGTTTCAAAAATGCTTGGGCTTGGTTACCCTGGAGGAAAAATCATAGATGAAATTTCAAAAAACGGAGATCCTGGAAAATATCCATTCCCCAGGGCCTGGCTTGAAAAAGGCAGTTTTGATTTTAGTTTCAGTGGGCTTAAAAGTGCAGTGAGACGGCTTATTGATTCAATTCCTCAAGATAAAATTGAAAAGGAAATTCCCCATATTGCAGCCGGATTTCAGGACTCAGTAAAAGATGTTCTTGTAAAAAAAAGCATAATGGCGATGGAAAAATATAAATGCGGGGATTTTGCCCTTTGCGGTGGAGTTGCTGCAAATTCAGGACTTAGAGCTGAACTTGGAAAAAGACTTCCCAAAAAAGGTTTCAGACTTTTCCTTCCCTCTGTTTCACTTTGCGGAGACAATGGTTCAATGATTGGTTGTGCAGGTTATTATAAATTTATGAAGAACAAACTCGCAAGTTTTGATGAAGAGGTTTATCCAAGGGCTCTTTTTAAGTTAAAAAAAGGTTTTTGATTTTAAATATCCTTTGGATTGTTTTTAAGATCTCCTGGTTCCCATCCAAAAGTTTTTTCCTAAATATTGAATGAATTTTTTCTGTTTTGTCAAAGCTGTTGCAAATAAGGGCAATATCAATATCAGCTTTGATTATTTGTTTAGCACAAGTTTCAAAATCTAATTTTACAGCATTCATATCAAGGTCATCAGTCATGGCTATACCTTCAAAACCAAGACTTTTTCTTAAGATATTTTTAGATATTTTTTCTGAAAGACTGGCAGGCCATAAGTTGTCAATTTTTTTGTAGAGAATATGAGAAAACATAAGGGCTGGAACTCCTGATTTTACAGCCTTTTCAAATGGTAAAATATCGTTTTTTTTCATGAATTCATAGTTTTTGTCATATTCAGGTAAAACTTCATGGGAGTCAAGGGTTGTATTGCCAATTCCAGGAAAGTGCTTTCCAACCGGAATCACTCCTTTTTCCATATATGCTTTTATCATTGTAACTCCAAGCTCTGACACTTTTTGCGGACTTCCTTTAAAAGCCCTTTTTTTCATTATGCTTAAAGGGTTGAGATCTGAAATATCTAAAACAGGAGCCATATTCATATTTATATTAAACTCTTTTAAAAATTCTGACATTTCATAGCCGTGTTCTTTTGCTTTATTTGTGTCAGTTATTGTTTCTATTGAAGGAAATTCTTTAAACTCAGGCTCTTTAAGTCTTGCAACCATTCCCCCTTCCTGATCAATTGAAATAAAAGGCTTTGGTATTTTTTTAATTTCAAAAAGCTCTAAAATATCTGAAATTAAACTTTTAAGTTGGGAAGGGTTTTTTATGTTCCTTTTAAAAAGAATTATTCCGCCGGGCTTTAATTTTAAAAAAAATTTTTTTGTTTCAAAATCAAGGTTGTCTGATTTTAAACCTGTGATTATTTTTTGTCCTGCTAAAAACTCTTCAGAATAATTTTCTAAATTAAAGCTCATTTCAATCCTTATGCTGGGTTTTTACCCATTGGGTACCAGGAGTTATTGTACCAGGTTTTTTTATGTTTAAATTCCATAAGATAGGAAAGCCTTACTTTTTCAAGAGTATCAAATCTGTGCTTATTTGGAGTTATTTCGTCGGGCCCTTTTCTATTGGCCCAGTTAAGAAAAATAAGGGTGTTTTTTGAAAATCTTATTCCAGGCAGTTTGGATAACACTATCAGCTGATCCTGTCTTGGAAGCCATGTTCTTTTTGTAAGAGTGATTATCTTTTTATTATTGGAAGATATTTCAAGATAGTTTTTGGTAAGTGTTCTTGGCATTTCGTCTTCTATACATATTTCAACAGTTTTATTTGGTAGTGAGTACCAATCACCTTTTGATGGAATCCATTCTTGTTGGATTTCCAGAGCTTTTTCGCACATTTCAATGTATTTTAAAGATTTGTCCAAAACTTATCTCCCAAGCTGAAATTTTTCAACAGCTTTTTTATGCTCTTTATATGTTTTTGAAAAATAATGAGTGCCATCTTTTTTTGAAACAAAAAATAAAAACTCTGTGTCTGCTGGATAAAGAGCTGCTTCTATGGATTTTAATCCTGGATTGGCTATTGGTCCTGGAGGAAGACCTTTAATTATATATGTGTTGTAAGGAGTTGGTTCTCTTAGATCTGCCCTTGTGATATTACCGTCAAAATCTTTTATTCCGTAAATTACGCTTGGATCTGTTTCCAGCCTCATTTGTTTTTTTAGTCTGTTATGGAAGACTGAGGAAACAATTGTCCGCTCATCTTTGCTTCCTGTTTCTTTTTCTATTATAGATGCAAGGATTATAATTTCATGATCGCTCATTCCAAGTTCTTTGGCTCGTTTTGAAAACTTGGTGGAATAAATTTTAAAAAAATTTCCAATCATTGTTTTTATAACAGTTTCAGCCTTTGTGTTTTTTGCAAAAAAATAGGTTTCTGGAAAAAGATATCCTTCAAAACTTGGGCCTTTTATTCCAAATTGTTTGAGGAGCTTATTGTCATTAGAAAGTTTTACAAACTCGTCTTTTTTGCATATTTTGTTATCTTCAAGCTCTTTTGCAATCTGGGCTATGGTATAACCTTCGGGAATGGTTGTTTTTCTTAGCTTTATAGCTCCTGATGACAAAGAATTTAAAATTTCTTCCGGGGTCATGGTTTTTTTAAATGAATACTCTCCCACCTGGGTTTTTTTATCTTTTTTATTAAATTTTGCATAAATTTTAAATTTTAGTGAACTTGAAATTAATTGATTTTGTTCAAGAATACTAATTACTTTGTTAAGGCTGTCGCCTTTGTTTATGGTGATTATGATTTCTTGATCTTCAGAAATTGAACCTGGAGTTTTTGAAAAGGTTTTAATCTGATAAAAGAAAATAAGTGCAACCAGCAAAAAAGTGGTTAATATAAGCAGTGAACCTATTTTTAAAAAAAATTTGAATTTTTGAATCATAAATTTAACTCTTTAAACTTGGCTTTAAATATTAATGTTTAACAATTTGTATATACAAAAGAAAATTTATCAAAGCAAACAGATAAAATTAAATAAAAATATAAGGAGAAATTATGAAAAATATAGAAAAATATTCAGGTTTTGAACAAGGACCAATAAGGCCCCCAAGTGAAGCAATGTCTCTTCTGATACGGGTAACTAGAAATTGTCCCTGGAACAAATGCAGGTTTTGTCCTGTTTACAAAGGGGCAAAGTTTTCAAGGAGACCCATAGAGCATGTTTTAAAAGATATTGATACGGTGGCTGAAATAATTCAAAAACTAGATTCTTTAACACAAGGTTCTGCAATAACAAGAGAGATGGTGCAAAAGGCGGGGCAAAATCTAGAGGAAAAGGACTATGATGCCCTTTATGCGGCTCTTAACTGGATGTCAGGGGGCAGGGAATCTGTTTTTCTTCAGGATGCTAATTCATTGATAGTAAAACCAGATGATCTTGTTATTATCCTTGATAGAATAATGGCTAAATTCCCATATGTTAAAAGAATAACAAGCTATGCAAGGTCTACTACAATAGCCAAAATTTCTGATGAAGATTTAAAAAGATTTAAGGATGCCGGACTTAACAGAATTCATATAGGAATGGAGTCTGGTTCTGATAATGTTCTTAAAATGATAGAAAAAGGAGCTGACAAAAAGACCCATGTAATTGCAGGTCAAAAAGTTAAAAAAAGTGGAATTTCCCTTTCCGAATATGTAATGCCCGGACTTGGAGGGAAAAAATATTCAAAAGAGCATGCCCTTGAAACAGCTGATGCTTTAAATCAGATAATTCCTGATTTTATAAGGGTAAGAACCCTTGCCATTCCAAACCAAACTCCTCTTTTCAAAGATTTGGAGGAAAAAAAGTTTGAAAAACTTACTGACCTTGAATGTGCTGAAGAATTGAAACTTTTTATAGAAAATTTAAATCCTATGGATTCAAATATTGTAAGCGACCATGTTTTAAATCTTTTTGAGGATATAAAGGGGAAGCTGTCTGAAGATAAAGATGAAATGCTTTCAAAAATAGATAAATTTTTAAGTCTAAGCGATTATGATAAAATGGTTTATCAGATAGGAAGACGAACCGGGCTTTTCAGGGGTGTGATGGATATGACTGACAAATCAAGATATGAAAGAGCCGCAGAAACTGCTACAAAATTTAAAATGACACCTGAAAATGCTGATTTTGTAATTGCAGAACTTATGAAACGATTTATCTGATGCAGGGTTTTGAAGACTGCGAAAATTCAAGGGCCGGAATTTATATTCACGTTCCCTTTTGTGTAAAAAAATGCAGTTATTGTGATTTTTATTCAATTGAGGAAAAAAGATTTGAGGAATACTTTGAGGCAGTTATAAAATCTATTGACAATTTTGCTTTAAACTTACCTATTGCAGATTCTATTTATTTCGGGGGAGGAACTCCTTCTGTTCTTCCTCCGGATTATATTGAAAAAATTATTCAAAAGATCAAATCTACATTTAAAGTTGCAGATGATTTGGAGATAACACTTGAGTTAAACCCTGGAACAATTTCTAAAAATTATTTTCAAAGGCTTTTTAAAACAGGAGTAAACAGGCTGAATATAGGAGTTCAGTCTTTTGATGATGAAAATTTAAAACTTCTTGGAAGAATTCATTCATCTAAAAAGGCTGAAGAAACATATTTTATGGCAAGAGATTCAGGGTTTTTTAATATAGGCCTTGATTTAATTTATGCCCTTCCTTTTCAAACTAAAGAAAATTTATTAACCGATTTAAGTTCTTTGGTTTCTTTGAATCCTGAGCATATTTCTGCCTATATGCTGACTTTAGAAAAAAATACAAAATTTTATTCAATGTATGAAAAAAACGAAATTCAAATGCTTTCAGAAGAAATTTCAGCTGATTTTTTTTTGACAGTTCTTCAATTTCTTGGTTCAAATGGCTATAAGTTTTATGAAGTTTCAAATTTTGCCAAAAGTGAAAAGTTTTTTTCAAGGCATAATCAAAAACATTGGAATTTTAGTCCTTATATTGGTTTTGGACCTTCAGCCCATTCTTTTTTTAAGGGAAGGCGATGGAGTGAACCCCCATCTTTTGAACTTTGGTATTCAAATATAATAAATTCAAAAACAAAGGGGATCTTTTATGAAGAAATGGATCTGGAGCAACAAAAAACCGAGTTTGTTTTTCTTGGACTTAGAACTTCAAAAGGAATTGATTTGGTAAGATATAAAACTTTGTTTAATGAAGATTTTTTATTTAAGTTTGATTTTGCAATAAAATTCTTTTTATCAGAAGAACTGATTTTAATTTCCAGTGATTTTCTTGTTTTAACTGAAAGGGGATTTCTTTTTTCTGATTATATAAGTCTTAAGTTTATTGAAAATGTTTAATAAGAAGGCCCGGTGATAAGCCGGGCCTTTGTTATTGTCAGCTTTAAATTTTTTTTAGCTGAGAAACTGTTTGAAAGAAAATAGCCATAGAACTGAAAATATTTTCAAATCAAGTTGAAAGTGTAACTATAAGAACTCCAATATAAAATCTTGCATGACTTATTTTTGTGGCAAGATTTGCCCTGTGGTTTGCAAAAATTCCGTTTAAGTCGCTGTTAAGTATTATCCATGGTTCTAGTTCATCTGCTTCACCAAGGGAGAGGATTGCGTGTTGAAGAGATTCTATTGCATTTCTGCTTTTTAAAACACCTTCAAATTCGTGTTCAATTGATTTTAAAATATGAGCCATTGATCTGGACACACCTTTTGCATAATAGAAATAATCGTCTGAGTCAAAAAAACTTACAGGATCTCCATTATCTTCATATTTTTTTATAAGGTTGTCGTCGCAGCTTCCCAAGAGGTTTCTATATGCTTTTAAAAGCGGAATAAGATTGTCTGTTCTATTATAGAATCTGGCCTCTTTTTTAATAAGCTGATCCTGATAAATTCTTATTGAATTTATTGCTGCCTTGTATTTTCCTTCGGCTGAAGGGAACCAGAAAGTTTCGGGCTTGATCATTAACCAGTTCATAGCATTTTCCAGGTTTCTATTAAAAGACTCACTTGACCCGGTTCTTGAAATTTCTTCAGTAAGTTTTACCACTGTTCTTCTGGTAACTTCCAGCACTCCTTTTTGGAAGTTATTGACATTGTCTGTAAATCTTCCGATCAAAATATCATTAGGTCTCCAGCCTAAAAACCTTTCATATAATTCATATGATAAAGGAGCAACTGTTGATTCCACAAAAGTCCACCCTGAAACATCAGGTCTAGGTTCGCTTCTGACTTGGTATGGAGATTCTTTTTGATTAAATGCTTGTGGCGGTATTTCTTTTTGGCTTACGGGTTGGTCTTTTGCCTGGGTTGTGCTGATAAGGTTTTCTTCACTAAGGAAATCGATATTTTCTTTTGTTTGTTCTATTATATCTTCTCTGTATTGGGTGGTGGTTTTTTTTGAGCCCGTTTTTATATCAGAAACCTTTGTTTTTTCTGTGTTTATAAACTCCTCAACAGTTTTGTCCGAGGCATTGAAAATCAGGCTTAATATCCAGAGAAAAACAATAACGGCAACAACTCCCGCTCCTATTCTTACAGCTGCATAATACTTAAAATTGTCCATTTTATTAAACATGTGGTTGTTCCCCTTAAATTTATATTTATCCTCTTAATTTTCTGATATCACCAATTCGAATGGTGATTTTTTCCATATCAAGGTATTCAAGAAGCGGAATTAGATATTTTCTGGAAACTCCGCCGGTTATATCTTTAAAATCAGGTGCTGTCATTTCCTGATTATCTTCAAAGTATTTAATAACATTTTTTTTGAGGTTTTCAATCCCTTGATAATAAAAAAAGAGGTCGTTTTTAACTTTGACAAGAAGATTTTCTTTTAAGATCAGTGATAGAACATCAATTGCAGTATTCTTATCAAGGCTGTATTTTTTTTCCATCTCTTTAAAATAAGGGGGAGTCAGCCCTGAAGTTTTATATTCATTGACAATTTTGTTTTTTATATCTTTTATGTCCTTTTGTACCGATATCTTGTGAGCTGAAAGTCTTATTATATTTTTATCCATTATAGTTTCTCCTGATTTGACAAGAGAATTTATTCCTTTTAAAAATATTTTATCATTTATCCCTTTTTTAAGGAGATGGATAAGCTCATCCTTATTTATTCCTTCCTTCATTGGATTTTTTTTATGAAAATCTTCAATTTTTAATTTGATTTCATTGCAAATTGTTTCAAAAATATCTTTATGGAAATATTTTGGATTTTCTTTATCGGTAGTGACTATTAAATTTTTTGAAAGAAGAAGAGAAATTTCTTGATCAAGTTTTTTTCCGTGAATTTGGGTACAGATGGAAAGCTGTCTTAAATCACTTCCTCTAAATCCTGAATTTTTAATAACAGCAAGAATTTTTTCAGGTGTGGAACCGTTTTTTAGATTTTCAAAAAGTTCTTTTGTCTCTTCATTGAATCGCTTGTGTTTTGCGGGAACTGGATTTAGTACAAATCCGCCGCCAAGAGTGTAGACAGGGGAATAGGATCTTGCAACAAATCCATCGTTTTTGACGCAGCAAACAGGAGATTCAAGTCTGAATTGGACAGGAATAGTTTCTCCTGGTTCGGCAAATTCCCTATCTAGCAAAATAATATTCCCCATGTTTTCAGAGGTGCCAGAGTGAAATTTTATTCTTGTTCTGTTTTTCAAAGGTTTTTTGTTTGAACTAAGATAGGTGAAGTAGGCGTCAATCATATATGAAGGGGTGAGCGAGTCTTTTGTTGCAATTATTTCCCCTTTTTCAATCATACCCTTTGAAATTCCCTGAAGGTTTACAGCGGTTCTCATTCCTGCAAAAGCTTTTTCAACATTTTGGTTGTGGGTTTGAAGTCCCCTTACTTTAGTTTTTGTCCCTTTAGGATAAATTGTAATAGTTTCTCCTATTTCAATTTCACCTGAAAGTGAAGTACCTGTGATTATGGTTCCAAACCCTTTCATTGTGAAAACTCTGTCTATGGGGAGTCTATAAAACCATGATTTTTCTTTGGATGGAATTTGATTGGAGATTTTTTCAAGTTCTTTTTTTAATTCATCAAAACCTTCTCCTGTGTGGGAGGAGACAAAGATTACAGGTGAATCTTCAAGAAAAGTACCTTGAATAAAATCATTAATATCATCTTTAGCAAGCTCTTTTAATTCCTCATCAACCAGATCTGCTTTTGTTACAATTGTAAGCCCGTGTCTGATACCGAGCAAAGAGCAGATATCCATGTGTTCCCTTGTTTGAGGCATTACTCCTTCATCAGCTGCAATTATCATTGCAACAAGATCAATTCCTGAGGCTCCTGCAACCATATTCTTGACAAACTTTTCATGCCCGGGAACATCAATAATTCCAAGATGGGTTCCTTCAGGGAGGTCAAGAGAAGCAAATCCAAGCTCTATTGTTATCCCTCGTTTTTGTTCTTCTTTCAGCCTGTCAGTATTGGTTCCTGTAAGTGCCTTTACAAGGCTTGTCTTTCCATGATCTATATGCCCTGCGGTACCAAGTATTAATTCTTTCACTATTTTTACACCTCTGCTTTCGGTGTTTAAATTGTTTGATTTCAATTGTTATTTAGAACTTAAACAAAAATTTTAGTTTCAGGTCAATCACAATATTATAGTTTTTTATCTAAAGATTGTTTTGTTTAAGTTTTGTAAGATTAATATATTATGTCTAAGGGGTCAATGTTGATACTTTTGTTAGCAAGGATCATTTGCAAAAATACCTTGTTCCAGAAGAAAATTTGATAAATACTAAAAAAAGACTTGCCTAAAAGAAAACTACCTGTTAAACAATTCTTGTTATTATGGTGGGTGTAGCTCAGCTGGCAGAGCCCCAGGTTGTGGTCCTGGTTGTCGAGGGTTCGAGCCCCTTCACTCACCCCATAACATTCCTTCCAAAAAATAAATTTGTAAATTACAATACTTATTGTACAATTTCTTAATAATTCAAACTCTCTTAATACTTAATTCATGAGGCTGGTAATTGTCTTTTTTTGCAGCTGTTTATGCATCAATTTTTATTATTGTTGAAATTACAGGAATATTGACTGCACTTCATTCTGTCCTTAATTCAAGAACTTCACAGGGTGCGATTGCCTGGGCAATTGTGCTCATAACTTTTCCCTGGCTTGGTCTTCCTTTGTATTGGCTTTTCGGCAGGAATAGATTCAATGGTTATGTTGAGGCATTAAGAGCAGGGAATATGCTTTCAAGTAATCTTGCTGGAAGAATTCTTTATGAAATGAAAAAACATTCTTTTGCATTAACCCATGAATCAGAAGAGGATAAAAGTATTTCAAATGTTTTTTCATATATTGCAGGGATGCCTTTTACTTCAGGTAACTACGTAGAACTTTTAATTAATGGTAAAGCTACTTTTGAAGCACTTTTTCATTCTATTGAAAATTCAAAATCTTATGTTTTGATTGAGTTTTTTATTGTAAGAAATGATTTAATTGGAAAAAAATTAAAAGACATTCTTGTAAAAAAAGCCAATCAGGGAGTTTCAATTTATTTTATCTATGATGAAATTGGCTCAAGAAAGCTGGGTAAGAATTATATTAATGAGCTTAAGTCAGCAGGGGTTGATATAAGACCCTTTTTTACTACAAGGGGGAAAAGAAACAGATTTCAGCTTAATTTCAGGAATCATAGAAAGATTGTTGTTATAGACGGGAAATCAGCTTTTGTAGGAGGACACAACGTAGGTAAGGAGTATGTTCAAAAAACAAGGAAGTACGGCGAATGGCGAGATACCCATGTTTATATTGAAGGACCTTCAGTTTTAGGAATTCAGCTTACATTTATCTCAGACTGGTTTTGGGCTTCAAGGAAAGTTCTTGAACTTTCAAACAAGGCTTATATTTCTGAAAAGGGAGATGTATCTGCTCTTCCAGTTCCTACAGATCCAAGTCATAGGCTGGACACCTGTCTTCTTTTTTTTCTCAATGCCATAGGCTCCGCTGAAAAGAGAATCTGGATTACAAGTCCATATTTTGTGCCGGATCATTCTATTGTTGAAGCTTTACAACTTGCTGCATTAAGAGGGGTTGATGTTAAAATAATCCTTCCGGGCCTTCCTGATAAAAAAATTCCTTATCTTGCTTCTTTTTCATACCTTCCAAGACTTTTTATAAACGGAATAAAAGTTTACAGATATACTCCTGGATTTATGCACCAAAAGGTGATTCTTTTTGATGATGAATGGGCAGGGGTGGGAAGTGCTAATCTTGACAATAGATCTTTTTATCTTAATTTTGAAATGAACTTTCTTGTCAAAGATAAGTCTTTTGCCGAGGATGTGGCAATGATGCTTGAACAAGATATTTTAATGTCTGAACTTGTTGTTTACCCTGATAGAAAACATAATAGTTGGTTTTTTAGGTTGATAGTAAGACTTTCAAGTCTTTTTTCACCTGTTTTATAGGAGTGCTGATGAAAAAACTTGGAATTTCTCTTGGAGGCGGTGGTGCTAAAGGAGTTTCTCATCTTGCTTTTTTAAAAGTTCTTGACGAGCTTGAATTAACTCCCTCAATAATTTCTGGGACAAGTATAGGGGCCGTAGCCGGTGCTTTTTATGCTTCTGGAATGTCTGGGGAGGAAATCCATGAAAAAATAAAAGGTCTTAAGTTTTTGGGACTTTTTAAATTTATGGATTTGTTTAAGTTCAAACAATCAGGTATTTTTAGCGGAGATGGGGTGGAGAAATATTTAGAGGAAAATTTAAAAGTAAAATATTTTGAAGACCTTCAAATTCCTTTAAAAATTGTTGCAGCTGATTTTTGGGAAAGAAAACAAATTGTTTTTTCCAAAGGTCCTCTTATTCCTGCCTTAAGAGCTTCTATTTCCATGCCTGGAGTTTTTTCTCCGGTTAAAATAGGAAAAAGAATACTTATTGACGGAAGCGTGGTTAACCCTCTTCCTTTTGATATAATTAGAGAAGAGTGCGACTTTGTTGCCGCAATTGATGTTTCAGGAGAAAAAACTCCAAAATCTGATAATAATTTTGCAGGTGTAATTGGAACTCTCTTAAACACTTTTCAGATCATGCAAACTTCAATTACAGCAGAAAAAATCAGAAGAAATCCCCCTGAGATTTATATAAAGCCAAGGCTTGAAAATTTTAGAGTGCTTGACTTTGATAAATCTGAGGAAATTCTTTTGTCAGTTTCTGAAGATGTTCTGGAATTTCAAGAAAAGTTAATTGAAAAAATGTTTTAAAGTTTTTATCATTTATTTAAATTGAAAAAAACTATTTTATGCTTGAAATATATTCAGCCAGGTCTTTAATTTGTTTTGGGTCAAGTCTTTTACCAAACTTTTTCTTATTGTTCATTCTTGTTATGGTGTTTTCCCATCCTTTTTTATCATGGTCTGCCTTCATTACTTTTTCAATCCCGTGGCAGGCAGTACATCGTGTATTTAAAATATTAGCAACTCCTTTGTCTGTTCCCTCATTAAAAGCAAAAGAAGTTGAAATTGCAATGGTTGATCCAGCAAAAAAGCACAATGTTGTTTTGAAGAAATTTTTCATTTTTACCTCTTTTTATTTATGAGTATGGGTTTGACTATAAAAAAGATTGCAAAGTTAATCTGATTGACAAAAATTAATGGCAATGCTTTTTTACTTGGTAAGTATTTGTCAATTATAATCAGGTGTGGGAAAAAGCACAATTAAAACTTAGAAGATTCTGGAGTCTAAATGTTAAAATACTGGGTTTTTCTTGCAATTGCAATTGTTTGTGAAGTTTTTGCAACATCAGCCCTTAAAGCAAGTGAAGAATTTACAAAGCTTATTCCATCTTTAGTTGTTATAACCGGCTATGGGTTTGCTTTTTATTTTTTATCTCTTTCTATTAAAGTGATTCCAGTTGGGGTTGCTTATGCTATCTGGGCAGGAATTGGTATTGTTTTAATAACAATTACATCCTGGATTGTTTTTGGGCAAAAACTTGATTTGCCGGCTATTTGCGGACTTGGTCTTATAGTTTCTGGAGTTATGGTGATTAACCTGTTTTCCAAAGTATCAGGGGCTTGATTTTTTTAAGTGATATTTAAGATTTAAAGCTTTACGCATCCTGGGCCTGAAATAGAACTTTTTCCTCCTAAGACTGGATTTACCTGAATTTGCACAGGTATTCTGTCCTTTAAAGCAGATACATGGGAAATAACTCCTATAAGCTTTCCTTCCTCCTCCAGAGAAGCAAGTGTTTCAAGGGCAGTATCAAGAGCATCATCATCAAGGGTACCAAAACCCTCATCAAGAAAAAGTGAGTCCACCCTTACTTTTTCACTTGCCATTTTTGAAAGTCCAAGTGCAAGTGAAAGGCTTACAACAAAGCTTTCTCCTCCTGAAAGATTTTTTGTGGATCTGATTTCTCCGGCCTGATAATTATCAATTACATTAAGGTCTAAAGGCTGATCTTTATCTCTTAGAAGAAGGTATCTGTCAGACATTTTTTCAAGCTGGATATTTGCATGACTTACCATTAGTTCAAAGGTAAGCCCCTGGGCGAAATTTCTGTATTTTTTCCCGTCAGCTGAACCAATGAGGTGATGGAGCTTTCCCCATTTTGAATATTCGAACTTTTGTGTTTCAAGATTTTCAATTAATTCTTCTGATTTTTTCATTGAGGTTTTGTTTTCTTTTAATTTGTGATTTTTTTCTGCTGTTTCAGCTTGAAGAGTTTTTAAGTTTTCATCAAGATCTATTCTTTTTTGGTCAAGCTCTTCAAAGGGTGAATCTGTAAGGTTTTTTTCAAGTTCTGTTTCAAGCCTTTTTGTTCTGTCATCTATTTTTGACTCTATTGAAACCTTTGTATTGTCAAGTTTAGCTGCTTTTTTTTCAAGATCATCAAGTTCTTTTATGTATAAGCTTTTTTCAATGAAACTTTTTTCATTTTCAAAACCTGAATTTTTTAGCTCAAATGTAAAATTATGCTCCATTTTTAAAAGAGATTTTTCTCTTTTTTCAATTTCTGTTTTTAAGGATTCAATGTTTTTTTGAATTGATTTTAGATTCTGTTTTTCTTTTAAATAGTTTTCCTTTTCCTTTTGTTCATTTTCTAATGCTTTTAAAGTTTTAGTTTCAAACTTTTCTTCTTCAATGTCAGGGTTTTTTGTTCCAAATATATTATTTCTTGTTTCCAGTTTTTTCTGACATTCATTTTTTATTTTTTCAAGAGTTTCTTTTTTTTCTTTTAGGTTGGTATTGCCTGTTTCAATAAGTCCTTCAATATGTTTAATATCTGGTTTTAATTTATTAAGTTCTGACTCAAGAGCTTCCTTTGATTTTTTTGCAATTGTTCTTTTTTCAAGTTTTTTATTAAGTTCTGATTTTATTTTTTCCGGATTTTTAAGGTCATTTATTTCAAAAGGCTTTAATTCATTAAAAAGATTGTTTTTAAGGGAAGTTATGTTTTTATTTAAATCTTCAAGTTCATTTTCAAGGGATTTAATTAAAGTTTTAAGATTTGTTATTTCATTTGAAAAAACAGCTTGGTTTTTTTTAACAAGATTTAAATTTTCACTCAGTTTGCTTTCTTTTTGTTCTAATTCTTTTATTTGAGTTTCCAAAGATTCTGCATTTTTAATTAAATGATCAATTTCTTTTATTTTTTTTTCGGTTTCATTAATTTCTAAAATATTTTCTTCACAATAAGGATGGCTTAAAGAACCGCACAAAGGGCAGGGCTTTCCTTTTTCAAGTTTTTTTCTTTCATCTTCAAGCTTTATTATTTTTTCCTGATAATATAATTCCTTTAAATAAAACTCTTTTTTTTCTCTGTATTCCCTTAAAAGTCTGCCGTTCAAAAGATTTTTTAAAATCTTGTTTTTTTCTTTTTTTTCAATTCTTATTTTTTCTAAGTTTAAATTTAATTGATTTTTATATTCAGATTCTTTTAAAAGAATTTTGTTTTTATTTGAAAGTTTATCTCTGGTTTTATTTAAAAATTCTAGCCGGTTTTCATGGTTTTTTTCAAAATAGGATAAATTTTCAAGTTTTTCATTGATTGTTCCAGCAAGACCAAACAATGATTCGTCAATTTCTGTTTCTTCAAGGTTTTCAACTATTTTTTTTAATGAATTTTCTTTTTTATTAATTTCAAGCTCTTTATTTTTGAAAAGCTCTTTGTTTTCATTTAATTTAAAAAAGGCTTTATCATAATCTTTTTGACTATTATTAATTGATTTTTCAAGTTCTTTGATGTTTTCATCCCAAAGCCTTATTTTTTGGAAAACAGGTTTTTGTTCTTTTAATTGGTTTTTTAATTCATTGGTTAATTTTTCAAGATTTTTAATTTCCTTTTCTTTTCTATCAAGAAGCTCTTTTTTTAAGGGCAGCTGGATTTTTAAATCTTCTGATTTGTTTTTATCTTTTAATTGGTTTTTTCTTTCAGACTTTAAGTTTTCATATTTTGCCTGAAGATTTAATGCTTTTTTTCCTTCTTCAATTTTTTTTCTTTGGGGTTTGAAAGTTTCAAGTTCTTTTTCAAGAATTTCATATTCTTTAACAACAGACTGAATTTCTTTTCTAAGATTTTCTATTGTTTTAAGCCAGTTAAGCTTTTTTATGGTCCCATCAAAAAGAATTTTAGTCTGCTTTTCATTTTCAAGATTTATTTTAATATGTTTTGAAATTTCTTCTTCCTCTTCCTTTGAAAGAATTTGGATTTGAGAAATTATGGTTTTAATTTCGTTTAATTTATTTTCTTCTTCCCTTTGTTTTTCATGAACTTTTTTTGAAATTTGAGTATATATTTCAGTTCCTGTAATTTGTTCTAGTATTTTTGATTTTTGCTCAGGGTCTGCTTTTAAAAATGTATCAAATCCTCCCTGGGCAAGAAGAATAGAGCGGGTAAATCTGTCAAAATCCATTCCTGTTTTTTCTTCAATTACAATTGCAACCTTACGCTTTTTTGATTCAATTACTTTTCCTGTTAATGCATCTGAAATTTCATGTTTTGAATCTAAAAGGTTTCCATTGGGATTTTTTCTTGCTCTATGCTGATAAAAATGACAGGTAAATCTTCCTTTTGATGATTCAAATGTTGTTTCTGCAAAACATTCTCCAGTGTTTCTTGACATAATTTCATTGGTTGATTTGGTAATTTTTCCAAGCCTTGGAGTGGCTCCGTAAAGAGAAAGGCAAATTGCATCAAGAATTGTGGATTTACCAGCACCTGTGGGGCCTGTAAGTGCAAAAATAGAATTTGACTCAAATTCAGGGGAACTAAAGTCAATTTCCCATTTTCCATAAAGAGAATTTAAATTTTGAAAGGAAAGTTTAAGTATTTTCAATTTTTTAACCTGCTTTTATTCGGCATTTTTATCTTCTTCAAAAATTTTATTAACTATATAATTGTATGCAGAAATTAATTCTTGTTTTTCATCTTCTTCAATTTCATAAGTTTCAAGGCATTTTTCAAAAACCTGGTTAAGATCCAAATCGTCAAGGGTTTGCTCATGTTTTGCAGAGCTTTTAAGACTTTCAATTATTTTGTTGTTTTTAATCCGTCTTATTTCAAGTTCAGTATTTTCAATTTTTTCTTCAATATTTTGTCTTAAGTTTCCCAGGACTTCTGAACCTGTGTATTCAATTTCAAGCCAGGCATTGGAGTTTTGATTTTTTAAGTTTTCAATTTTTTTAAAGATTTCATCAATTGAACCTTTTATTCTTTCAAGGCGTTGAAAAACAGGAACAGGGATTTCTTTTATTTTAGGAGTTTTATTTTTAAATTCAGCAATAATTATTGTTTTTGTCTGATTTGCTTCTCCAAATCCCATTGGAATTGGAGATCCACAATAGCGGATATGGTCATTTCCTGAAACTTTTTGAGGGAGATGAAGGTGGCCAAGAGCTGTGTAATCAAGAAAATCAGGAAAAATATCAGCCCCTGTTCTTGAAAGAGTTCCAACATAAAGCTCTCTTACACCATCCCCTTCTATAGTTGTTCCTCCTGCAGCAAAAAGATGGCCCATGGCAATAATTGGGATATTTTCATATCCTTTAGATTTTAATTTGTCCTGTTTTGTTTTTGCAAGTGAACATACTTTTTCATAATGCTTTTTTATTCCAAGGATAAGTTTTAAGTTTTTATCATCAGCTGTTTCTCCAGCTTCTACTGTTCTTATATCCCTGTCTCTTAAATAGGGAACTGCACAAATTATTGCAAAAGGAGTTTCTTTGTCTTTTAAAACAACAATTTCATCTTCCAGGTTTTCTGTAATTGAACCTTTAACATGAATATTTAATATTTTTAAAAGAGTTTTTGGAGCATTTAAAAAAGTAGGGGAATCATGGTTTCCAGCTGTAATTACAATTCCTTTGCAAATTAAAGAAGCTTTGCAGATAAAATTATAATAAAGCTCCTGGGCTTTGTTTGAAGGAGTTGAGGTATCAAAAATATCTCCTGAAATTAAGAGAGCATCTGTTTTTTCCTTTTCAATAATTCCAAGAAGCCAGTCAAGAAAATTTTTAAATTCATCGTATCTTTTTCTTCCGTAAAGAGATCGTCCTAAATGCCAGTCTGAGGTGTGGATGATTTTCATATTAAGATTCACCTGCTTTTTTTATTTCTTAAGTCTATGGTTTGCTTTGTACCTGAGCCTGGAATCAGCCTTTAATCTCCAAGATTTTCAGTTTTGTAATAGATATCATAATGGCAACTTTTATTAATTTCTTTGATCTAAATTGTCTGCTCATTTGCTTTATAAAATTATGAATGGATATCTTTTTGTCCTGCAAAATATTTTTTTGATTTTTGAGCAAAGATTTAACTTATTCTTTTTTAATATATCAGAGGATAGATATATTCAAGTGGTGCTTTTTTAAAGATTAATTGGTAGCTTATTGAAGGTATAAATAATATTGAAATTCAAACTGGGATGAATGCTCAAAATCATGCTTTTTTAGGAAATTTTCCATAAATTTTGTTGTGGAAAATACATAGATCATTTTTCCATTAATTTTCAGTAAATCTTCAATTATATGATCAAGGGTTATTTGGCCTACTCCATGTCTCATATTTTCTTGTTTAAAATCATATCCATTGGGGTAAAAAAACTTGAGATGACCAATTATATCTTCATTTTTCATTGAGTGGTGAATACAGTCTTTATACACACTGCAGCACTTCTGACATTTTTGTGATTTGTAGTGGATAAGCTTTTTTAAAAAAATATCCGCCTTGCCTGAAATGTCTTTGTCATTGTAATGAGCCATAATTTTGTAATGGAGTGCTTTTTCCTGGTCTGAGATGGAAACATTAAAATCCACCATATTTTTACAAATACTCACTTTATTATTCCTTGCAAGTTAAATTTGTTTATCCTGCTTTTTTTAATTTAATCTGCCATAATATAAATTAAAGTTTTAAAAGTACTTCCTGATTTTTTCTGGAAAATTTTTTATCACCTAATTTAATCTCAAACAATAAAAAAGAGATAAGTTTTTAGGGTAAAGTAGGTTGCTTTTTTTTACAAATTTTTTTTATCTTTTAGTTTGGGAAATTAAACCTTTAAATGTTGATAATTAACTTTTGATTAAAAATTTACAAACAGATACAAAGTTAGTCTTTGCTACTTTAATTAAGCTTAGAAGAAAATATGGAGAAAGTCATGGTTGAAAAAAAATATATTCTTGCCATAGACCAAGGAACTACAAGCTCAAGAGCTGTTGTTTTTGATAGGTCGGGACAAATAATAAATATAAGCCAGAAAGAGTTTGCTCAAATTTTTCCAAAGCCTGGCTGGGTTGAACACGATGCAATGGAAATTTGGACTTCTGTTCAGTCTGTAGTTGCTGAAGCATTGGCTCATAAAAAAGTATCTGGCCAGGAAATTGCCGCAATAGGGATTGCCAATCAAAGAGAAACAACAGTTGTCTGGGATAAAAACACAGGAAGACCTATTTACAATGCCATAGTCTGGCAATCAAGGCAGACAGCAGATATTTGTGAAGAACTCAAGGCAAAAGGGCTGGAAAATACCTTTAGAGATAAGACCGGTCTTCTTCTTGATCCTTATTTTTCAGGAACAAAAATTAAATGGATTCTTGATAATGTTGGAGATGCAAGAAAAAAGGCTGTTAAAGGAGATCTTCTTTTTGGAACAATAGACACCTGGCTTACCTGGAAACTTACAAATTCAAAAGTACATGTTACTGATTATTCAAATGCTTCAAGAACTTTAATTTATAATATCCATGATTTAAAATGGGATAAAGAACTTCTTGATTATCTTGATATTCCTGAAAATATGCTTCCTCAAGTAAAACCGTCTTCCCAAATTTATGGTTATACAACTCCTGAAACATTTTATGGGCATGAAATTCCAATTGCAGGAATGGCAGGTGATCAACAGGCAGCTTTATTTGGGCAGGCCTGTTTTAGTGAAGGAATGGCTAAAAACACCTATGGAACCGGCTGCTTTATGCTTATGAATACAGGTGAAAAAGCAGTAAAGTCTAAAAACGGACTTCTTACAACAATTGCCTGGAAGATTGACGGTAAAGTCAATTATGCTCTTGAAGGTTCTGTTTTTGTGGCAGGTTCTGCAATTCAATGGTTAAGAGACGGTCTTAGAATGTTTAGAAATGCTTCAGACTGTGAAAGTTATGCAAACAGGATAGAAAGTACTGAAGGAGTTTATGTTGTTCCCGCATTTGTTGGGCTTGGTACCCCTTATTGGGACAGTGATGCAAGAGGAGCGGTTTTTGGGATTACAAGGGGTACTCAAAAAGAGCATTTTATACGTGCAAATTTAGAATCCCTTGCATATCAGACAAAGGATGTTTTGTCCGCAATGGAATCAGATTCAGGAATAAGCGTTAAAAAGTTAAGAGTTGACGGAGGTGCTTGTGTAAACAATTTTCTACTTCAGTTTCAAAGTGATATTTTAAAAACTAAGGTTGAACGTCCAAAATGTATTGAAACAACGGCCCTTGGAGTTGCTTATCTAGCAGGGCTTGTCGTTGGTTTTTGGAAGGATGAAAATGAAATTGCAAAACAATGGGCAGTTGAAAGGGTTTTTGAAGTTGAGATGGATTTAGAAAAATCAGATTCACTTTATAAAGGCTGGAAAAAAGCGGTTTTTGCAGCCATGTGTTTTAAGTTAGAGGATTGAAAATTTGTAAATAAAAGATATAGGTTGAAAATTAAACTTTTTAGTTGGGAAAATAAAAATTCAATTATAAGGAGCTATTTATGCTTTATGAGTTTAGAGGTGTGAGACCAAAATATGGTGAAAACACATATATTAGTGAAACAGCTGTAATTATAGGCAACGTTGAAATAGAAAGTAATTGTTATATAGGGCATGGAGCAATTTTAAGAGGGGATTATGGCAAAATTATAATAGGAGAAGGAACAGCTGTTGAAGAAGGGGTGATAGTGCATTCCCCTCCAGGAGAAACAGCTTATATTGGTAAAAAAGTTACTTTAGGTCATGGTGCAATTCTTCATGGAAAAGAAATCGGGGATAATGCTGTAGTTGGAATGGGTGCTGTTTTAAGTATTTTTTCTGAAGTTGGGCAAAGGGCAATAATTGCTGAAGGTTCTGTTGTAAAAATGCGGCAGGTTGTGCCAGAATATCAGGTTTTTGCAGGAAATCCTGCTGTTTTTGCAAGAAATGTTGAAAAAAGGGATATTGATTTCTGGGATTTTGCAAAACAGCTTTATATTGATTTAGCAAAAGAATATTTAGAAAATGGAATGAAGCTTGTTTTCTAAGCTTGAAAAACCAATTATTTTTAGTTTATTCCGCTCTTGAGTGTCAAGAGCGGAATATGCCCGTTGGTTTAACAAAAAATAACCTGAAAACATTGGAGGATTTGTTTATCAGGATATAGGTTTAGCTTGCTATTTTTACAGATGATGAATATTTTTCACCATTAATTTTATTTGATCTTTTCCAGATATTCATTTTTTCAGCTTCTTTTATTAGTTCTTCTCTGAAATCGGGATGGGCTATTGAAATAAGAGCTTCAGCTCTTTCCCAGGTTGATTTTCCTTTTAAAGATACTATTCCGTATTCAGTAACAACATAGTGAACAGCAGTTCTTGGAAGGGTTACTATTGTTCCTGGGCTAAGGGTAGGTCTTATCCTTGAAACTTTTTCACCGTTTTTAAGAGTAGTTGTAGATGTAAAACAGATAAATGCTTTTCCGCCGTTGGAGTGATAGGCTCCATAATGGAAATCAAATTGTCCGCCTGTTCCGGAAATTTGTCTTGTTCCTGAAGACTCTGATGAAATCTGTCCAAAAAGATCAGTTTCAATAGCATTGTTTATTGACATGAAATTTGAAATTGAAGCTACTATGTTTGGAGAATTTATATAATCTACAGAATAGCTTGCACATGAATGGTTATTGTCTAAAAAATCATAGAGCTTTTTGCTTCCAAGTGCAAAAGTATAAGTCATTTTATCAGGGCAAAATTCCTTGTATTTATTTGTAACAACTCCTGAATTGTACATGTGCATGAAGGCATCAACAAGCATTTCACTGTGAACGGAAAGATCTTTTAGGTCAGATTTTGCAAGCATTCTTCCAACAGCATCGGGCATTCCGCCTATTCCGAGCTGGATACAGGCACGGTCAGGGATTTCATTTACAATATATTGGGCAATTTTTTCTTCTTCTTCAGAAATCTTTGGATCTGGAAGTGAAATCATAGGTTCATGATCAGATTCAACAATATAATCAACCTGACTTATATGAATTGATTCGTTAATTCCACCCGGGCAGTATGGAATGTTTTTATTAACTTCAACAATAATAATTGATGCGGCATCTGCCTGGGCCTTTTGAACTGAACTTGCAACTCCAAAATTAAAATATCCTGAAGAATCCATTTCAGTAGTTCTTACAATAAAAATATCTCCTTTTACGTCGTTTTTTTTGTAATAATCAGGACCTTCATGATAAAGGATGGGGATGTAATTACATAAATTCATGTCATGTAAAATTCTGTCACCCGCTGTAAAGTGCCAATTGTTATAACAAAATGTTTCCTGCTGGGGATCGTTAGAGGCTGCAGCTGATATTCCGGGAAAGCCAACACCTCTGATTTTGATATCTTTTAATTTTCCTTTTTTCTTTGCAAGCTCTTTGTCTAAAAAGAGAGGCGCACATAAAAAGTTACCATAATCGATCCAATGCCCATCTTTGATTGCAGATAGAGCTTTTTCGGGTGAGCAGAGTTTTGAGTTATACTCTTCTTTTAAGCCTGGCTTCATGGTCTCCTCCTATGAAATTGTGTTTATAGTAAGATTTGCAAATTGTATGCCAGGTTTTGGTCTGCTTGTTTAACTGTTTGAAGATGTTGATTTTATTTGTTTAGCTGAAGATGTTGGGGTGGTGTCTTGCGACAAAATGTTCGTATTTTTTCAGAAAAAATGGGTTTTGCGACAATAATGTCGCTTGTACCGACAATGTTGTCGTAGGTCAATCTTCTCTTAAATCAAATTCAAGCATTTTTCTTTCCAATGTTCTTCTGGTTATTCCAAGAAAATCAGCTGTTTTACCCCTGTGAAAGTTGTTTTGTTCCAGGGCTGATTTTATTAACAGTTGCTCATAATGTTTCAGGCTGGTTTTAAGGTTCCCAAAAGATTCAATTTTTTCTTTACTTGACTCAGTTTTTTTTCTCAGTTTTGTTTTTCCTGAAAAGCTGATGGCTTCTTCTCCAAGAGTAACAAATCTTTGGATTGTATTTTTAAGCTCTCTTATGTTTCCCGGCCAGTGATGGTTTTGTAAAATATCAAGGATTTCAGGGGTAAGCCGGGGAGAGTTTTTACTGATTTCATTTAAAAAAGATTCACATAAAAAAGGAATATCTTCTTTTCTATTTCTCAAGGGAGGAAGACGAACTGGAATTATATGAACTCTGTAAAAAAAGTCCTCCCTGATAAGATTTTCTTCAACTAAGTTTTTTAGGTTCTTGTTTGTAGCCCCAATTATTCTTAGATCTGGTTTTATGATTTCTGTTGTTCCAAGGGGTGAAAATCCACCTTCATCAATGGCTCTTAAAAGCTTTATTTGAAGTGAGTGGGGGATTTCTCCTATTTCATCGAGAAAAAGAGTACCCTGGTGGGCTTCTTCAAGAAAACCTTTGGTTGATTTTTCAGCTCCTGTATAGGCTCCTTTTGCATATCCAAAAAACTGGCTTTCCATTAGATTTTCCGGAATTGCTCCGCAGTTTACAGGAATGAATTTTTTGTTTCTGCGTGAGCTTAATTCATGAATTGTTTTTGCAACAAGTTCCTTTCCGGTTCCAGATTCTCCATAAATAATTACGTTTGCCTCACTTGTTGCCGCTTTTAAAATTCTTTGATAAACGTCTTGCATTGCAGCAGACTTTCCTATTATTTTTCCAAATCTGTATCTTTCTTTTATTGATGCTTTAAGCCTTAGGTTTTCCTTTGCCAGATTTGTTTTTAAAAGTCTTTGTCTTTCTTCTTCAATTTTTATTTCATGAATGTCTGTAATTATTGAAAGCTGTTTTAAGGTGTTTCCTGAAATATCACAAATAGGACTTGAAATTGAACAATACCATCTTTGATCTCTTAAGCCCTTGAATTCATGTTTTGAACTTTCACCTTTAAATACTTTTTTTATGGGGCAGAAAGAACAAGGGGAGTCATTATTGAAAATTGCTTTGTAACAGGTTTCTCCTATAATGTCCTTTCCTATTCTTTTAATGAGGGCATAATTTGCAAATTCTATTTTATAATTTGGAAATACTGTATAAATAAATCCTTTTACATGATCAATTATTGCACTTAATTCTTCTTCTCTTTCCTGGAGGGTTTTTTCAGCCAGCTTTTTTGAAGTAATGTTTACAAAGGTTGCAAGGCTTGTTTTTGTGCCTTTTATCATGTCAAGTTTTATAAAAATATGTTGGAGTTTGCCATGGCCGTCTATAAGTCTGCACTCGTATTCCTGGGGGGCAAGTTCTTCACTTATTCTTCTTACTCTATGGTATTTTTGCATCCTTTCAATATCTTTTTTGTCAATGAATTCAGGCCATTTTACAAAACCTTCTTTTTTGTTTTCTCCAAATCCAAAAAGTTCTTTTGCTTTTTGATTTGCCATGGAAATGGTCATATCATCTTCAATAAGAATAGATGGAGCCATGGATTTTTCAAAAAGGTATCGAAAAACAGCTTCGCTCTCCTTGAGACGTTTTACTTCATTTAAAAGATTGGTTTTTTCTTTTTTCTTTTGTTCATCCAAAGTTAATCCCTTTTTCTTCTTTAACCATACAATAAAGTCTGAAGGTTAAAACAAGCACAAGAGTTCCTATTATAGAAAAAATAAAATCTGTTATTATCAATACAAAAGGATTGAAGATATTTATTATATTAAGATAATTTGCAACAATGAGATAGGGCAGAGTGGAAACAAGGAAAATTACCAGAAAAATAGTTGTAACTTCAAGAGTAGCTCCTTTTGTTGCATAAAAACTTGCTTTTAGGGCATCAATAGGTTCCATTTGTTCATAGATTAGATAATAATTATAAAGTGAAAGCCTAGCCCCGATTATCAGCCCTGGAATAATAAAAAGGAAAATTCCGGCAATGATTAAGAGTCCGTATAAAAGCACTGCTGTTATCATTTTTGGAAGATATGAAAGAGAGATGGAAAAGATTTTTTTCATATCCACAGGTGTTTTGTTTAATATTGTTGAAAATAAAATAGTCATGGCAGCATTGGAAATTGCAATTACAAGTATTCCAAGTATTAAAATTAAAAAATTTAAATTTGTTTGTTTATATTTAACAAAAAGATTATCAATAACAATAAGAGGAAGTTCTGTAATTGCTACAATAACAGCTATCATCCTTAAGTTTGCCTTAAAAAAATCAAAGATTTCCAAAAGTATTTTATTCAAGATATAAAGCCTTTCCAGATATTTTTTTATTCATTTCAATAAGTTCTGTTTTAAATTCCAAATACTGCTTTTCACTGAAAGTTCCGTCTAAAGTCCATTCCAGTCCATAATAAATCCCAAGATAGTCACAATTGAAAATATTGTATTTTTTCCTTAAAAATTCAATTGATTCAGGGCAGAAGAAAGCATTGCAAACAGGGCTTTTATGGGTTTTTAACACACATCCTGATGGACTATGATATTCACATGGACTTAAAGTTTTTATATGTTCATAATTTGAAGGAGGGCCGTAAATTTTTTCCCTTTCTGTTTTTAAAATCTCATAGGATAAAATGTCTAAATCGTATTTTTTGTAATATTTGTTTTTACAGCATCCAACTGCAATTTCGCTTGTTTCCAATTCTTTTTTTATGCAAAAAGGATAGCAATAATCAAAGTTTTTGCAAAAAAGATTTAAGACCTTTTCAAGCTCAATATATCTTTTATATAATATTTTTGCATTTTCCATTTTAATTAAATTTCATTCCATTTTTTTAGGTCAGGATCAAATCCAAGGACTGCACAAAGAGCCAGGACTTTTGCAAGATCTTTTACAGGTTCTTTTCCTCCTGACTCATCTATAGAGATAAAAAAACATTTATTTTTATCAAGGGATTGTCTTCCAAGATCTGAAAGAACTTTTTTGGGCCCTGATTCAATGAAAAATCTTATTCTGTCATTATATAGAGTATCTAAGTTTTTTGTAAATAGAACAGGGTTTGTAAGCTGCTTTGAAAGAGAATCTTTGATTTTATCAGTGTTATTGCTGTGAAAAACTCCTGACGCATTTGAAGTAACAGGTATTTTTGGCGAATTAAAGTTTGTTTTTTCAAGAGTTTCAGTAAAAGGCCTTAAGGCTTCTTTTACAAGGGGAGAGTGAAAAGCCGCTGAAACAGGAAGAATAATCCCTCTTAATTTGTGTTTTCTGAAAACTTTTGATGCTTTTTCAATTTCATCACTTCTTCCTGATACAACATTTTGTTTTGGGCTATTATGATTTGCAATTGTAAGCTCAAGATTTTCTTCTTTTATTACCTTTTCAATTTTATCCATGGAGCCTAAAACCGCCATCATTTTACCGGCATCTTTTCCTTTTGAGCTTTCCGCCATTATTTTTCCTCTTTTTGATGAAAGAAATATAAACTCATCAAAATCAAGAACTCCTGCAGAGTAAAGGGCTGTAAGTTCACCAAAGCTGTGTCCTGCTGAAGCTTGTGGGAAAATATTGAACTGATTTAAAACGTTTTGATAAAAAGCAGAAACAAGCCCTATGGCAGGCTGAGCGTTTTCTGTGTTTGTCAGCTCTTCCTTGACATCTTTTTTATCTTTATCTACGTAATAAATAAGAGAGTTAAGGCTTTTTTTATCGTTTATTTTATTGAAAATCTTATCTGCCCTTTCAAAAAAGTCTGATTTGAAAATCTTTTTAATTTCTTTTCCCATATATACATACTGACTTCCCTGACCAGGAAATAAAAAGGCTTTTTTATCAAGGTTTTTACCTGAATATAAAAACATATTTTCGGTTTTTATTAAGTCTTCTGTTTTATCTGAAACAGATTCAAGTTCATTTAAAAAGTTGTTTGAATCTGTTTTTAAAAATGAGGCTTTGATTTTATTTGTTTTTGAAAAAGAAAAATCATTATTTTTTATTTTTGATTTTAAATCTTCAACTGAGTCTGAAGAAACAGTCAGAATCTTTATAGTCAATTTATACCCCTTAGGTTTTTAAATTTTAATCTTTAGTTTAGGTGTAAAGCTCTTTTAAATCAAAATTTATATCAATATCAAGGTTATTTATAAAATTAATCCTTGAAAGAACTCCTGCTCCCTCTAAAAGAGCTTTTGCAATTTCAGGAGCGGATCTGTTTTTAAAGTTTTCAAATTTTGTGTTTTTTGCAAAAGTATTAAAAGCTGCCATTGAAGGCCCGCTCCAGATTTGAAAATCATCTTTTCGATCTTCAACACCTTTGATTGCCCACCATGAAGACTGGCCAAGATAAGATTTGAAAATTAAAGCTAATTTCTTTTTTGGGTTGTTTTCTGCTTTTTCAATAATTGAGGGGTTGATCTTGTTAAAATGTTTTTTTGTTAATTCCCATTCTTTGTTTAGAGAATGTTTGAAAATTTTTGATTCCAGATAATCTAAATCTTTTTTTTGAATATCACCAATTGAACTAGACTCATTATATATTTTTTCAAGAAGTTTTGCCCTAAGCACAAACATAGATTTAGCTTTTAAAACCTGAACTTTTCCTCCAGATTCAAAAGTATCTGCTGAAGGAGCAAGGCCAAAATCGCCTTGATTTGCATTAGAAAGCATTTCTTTTACAATATCTGAAGTTTGAGCTTCAATACAGGACTGATTAATTGAGCCTGTAACTACAAAATCAGCTCCCATTGAAAAAGCTGATAAAACCGACTGGGGAGTGGATATTCCTCCGCCCAGCCCTAAATAAATAGGAATGTCAGGGTAATTTTTTTGAAATTTTTCTTTTAAATAATAAATTTCAGGAAAAAGGCAGATTGCAGGTTGGTTGTCAGTATGGCCTCCGGAATCAGCTTCGCAGATAATATCAGATGAAATTGGAATTTCTTTGGCAAGTTCAGCTTCATTTTCACTGATAAGTTTTTCTTTTAAAAGTTTTTTTAAAATTTTTTCAGGGGGCGGAGACATAAAAGTTTTGGCAATTTCTTTTCTTGAAATTTTAGCAATAATTTTATTTGGAACAATAATTTTACCATTTTCTTTTTTTACTCCCTTAACCCTGAAATAAACAAGTCCGGGAGTCATTCTAATATATGCTCCAGCAGTTATTATATTTATTTTTTTTAATACAAGGTTTTTTAAAAGTTTTAATTCATTTTCCTGATTGCCTGGAATATTAATAATATTGATGGAAAATCTTTTGCATTTTGATTTTAAAATATCAGCTGTTTTTAAAATATCTTCATTTGAAAGCCCGGCAGAGCCAAAATCAGCCATAAATCCGTTTTTTGAAAATTCTTTAACCATTTTTACAGATGAAATCCCTTTTGCCATGGCTCCTGCAATATAGGGGTAACTAAGATTAAATCTTTCCATGAATTTTCTTTGGGAATTAAATTTAAATTTTGGGATTATAAGAGTTGGGTTTTTTACAGGCGCTTCTGAAATGAATAAGTTTGATTTTGTATCAGATTTACATTCAGTATTTATAACTTCCAAATATTTGGGATTATAAATATATAGGTTTTTATCAAATTTTTTTAACAACTCTAAAATTTTTTTGGAATTTGAATTGGTTAATTTTATCATTTTACTTTCTCGGATGAAATTTATCATGAATTTTTTTTAATTGAGATTTTGAAACATGGGTATAAATTTGAGTGGTTGCAAGATCTGCGTGGCCAAGCATTAGCTGAACAGATCTTAAATCTCCTCCTCCCTCCAGAAGATGGGTGGCAAAAGAATGTCTTAAAATATGGGGAGATACATTTTTTTTAATCCCAGCTTTTTTAGCATAAATTTTAAGCTGCTTCCAGATTGCCTGTCTTGTAAGGGGTTTTCCCCCTTGTCCAACAAAAAGATAGGATGAGGTTTTGTTTTTCAGCAGCCTGCTTCTTGAGTGCTCAAGATATTCTGATACAGCTTCTATTGCATAACTTCCCACAGGAACAGCTCTTTCCCTGCTTCCTTTTCCAAAAACCTTGATATAGCCAGGATTTAAAAAAAAGTTTTCCTTTTGAAGCCCTGTAAGTTCCGAAACTCTTATTCCTGAAGCATATAAAAGTTCTATAATTGCATTATCCCTTATTCCAGTAGGTTTAGTTTTATCTGGTGAATCAAGGAGACTTTTAATTTCTTCAAGACTTAGAAAATTGGGAAGCTTAAGTCCGCATTTTGGTAAGTCAATTTTTGCGGCAGGGGAAGAATTGATAATTTCTTCTGAAACAAAGAAATTGTAAAGACCTCTTAAACTTACAAGATGTCTTGCCCTTGAACTTGGACTTATTTCTTTTTCAGCCAGAAAAACAAGGTGATTTGAAATGTCTTCTCTTGTGGCTGAAATAATATTGCTTTTTGAATTTGTTTTAAGAAAATCAACAAATTGCATAATATCAGAGCTGTATGCTGATAAGGTCTCAGGAGAAAGTCCTTTTTCTATCATCAAATACTGATAAAATTGTTCAATTGAGTCGTTGTCTGAATTTTTCATTATGAATTAAAGAAAATCTTCAGGTGTTGTAGTATTAAGAGTTTCAGCCCCGTCTTTTCTTACAACAACCATATTTTCAAGTCTTATTCCTCCCCAGTCTGGAAGGTAAATTCCTGGCTCAACAGTTACAACCATTCCTTCTTTAAGGATTTCATCTGTTAAAGGGCTTAGCCTTGGAGCCTCATGAACTGCCATTCCAACTCCATGGCCAAGTCCGTGTCCAAAGAATTTTCCATATCCGGCATCTTCAATAATTTTTCTTGCTGCAAAATCAACGTCTTTTGCCTTAACTCCGGCTTTAATTGCATTTGTTCCTGCAATTTGTGCCTTTCTTACAATTTTAAAAATTTCTTCAAACTTTGAATCTGTTTCTTCAATATAAAAGCTTCTTGTTATGTCTGAACAATACCTGTCAATAATTACTCCCCAGTCAAAAAGAACAGGTTCTTTTGTTTTAAAAGTGTTGTTCGATGGAATTGCATGGGGTTTGGCAGAGTTTTTTCCTGAAGCTGTAATTGTTGAAAATGAAAGACCGTTGGCACCTTTTTCTCTTAAGGTTTTTTCAAGAAGCCAGGCAGCTTCATATTCTGTAATTCCTGGTTTTAAGTCTTTTTTTATTTCAAGAAGTCCTTTTTCTGCAATTTCAAGGGCTGTTTTTATTGTTTTAATTTCATCTTCATCTTTTACTTGCCTTAATTTTTCAACAATTCCAGAAACAGGTTTTAAAGATAAATCTTTTTTACTTTTTTTAATTGAAGCATTCATTTTATCAAACCAGTCAACACTTACCCTGGCTGATTCAAACCCGGCTTTTTTTATCTGGGCAGCTTCAAGGATTTCTACTATTTCCTTTGAAAGGCCTTTTTTATAGCAAAAGATTTCATATAAGGGGGAATTTGCCTCAGCTTCAGTTGTAAATCGTGAATCTGTTGCAAGAACAAGTTTTTCTTTTCCTATTGCTAAAATTCCTGCTGTTTCGTCAAACTGAGAGTCTTCTCCTTGAAATCCGCTTAAGTAGAATCTGTTTTCTTCTATAAAAATTAAAATCCCGTCTATTTGATTTTTATCAAAGGTTTTTCTTATTTTTTTTATTCTTTTTTCTATTTTATCCAAAGTTAGATCTCCAGTATTAATCGGCAATACATCTGAACCCAAGAATATTTGATGTAAAATCAGATTTTACAAAATATCTTGACCATAATCTCACCCTTTGATCTGACACAAAACTTCCTCCTTTTGCAATATAAAAAGTTTTATCAGTTTTTTCAATTGATGTTATTGTCCATTCCCATACATTGCCTAAAGTATCTGAAATTTTATTTGAATTTATTCCTTCAATATATTCATCAACAGGAGATGTATCTCCAAGACCGCAGTTTTCTGTGTTTGAGGAATTTTCTTTCCATTGATTTCCCCAGGGAAAAGGAAATCCTTTTTTTGTTCTTGCTGCTGCTTCCCATTGATCCTCTGTTGGAAGTTTTTTCCCAATCCAGGCTGAAAATGAAAGTGCATCTTTTAAAGAAATATGAACAACAGGATGACTTCTTTTTTTATGGAGTCCGCTTCCAGGGCCAAAAGGCTGATACCAGGCTGCTCCCCTTATTGTACTGCTTTTTCCTGTGGAGCTTAGAATAGATTTTTGTTTTCCTGCTTTATAATCATATTCTGATTTGTATCTTGATTCAAAAACTGTTGAAAACCCTTTTTCTTCTGCCGTGGTTTTATATCCTGTTTTTTCTATGAAAACTTCAAACAAAGCATTGGTTATTGGAAAGGCTCCAATAAAAAATTCATTTAAACTTATTTTTGACTCAGGTTTTAAATTTGAAGAAGGGTAGGGGCTCCCTGTTTTGTATTTGTTTTTTTCAATTAAGAGAAATTGGTTATAATATCTGTCCATTGCTCCAAGATAACTGTCAAACTTTTCAGATAAAAGATTTTGGGTTTCAATATTGTGTTTTTCAAGATAGGTTTCAAATTCACCAAGGCTTTCTGAGGGAAGGCCCAGTTCAATGAGTTTATGTTCTTCTTTATCAGCATCAACTAATTCTTCGTCTTCCCCAAGTTCAATTTCATCTGCTTCAATAAGCTCTTCGTCTTCATCTAGTTCAATAACTTCAGAATCTTCAAGTTCATCATCTATAATTTCATCATCTGAAAGTCTGTCAATTTCTTCAAGGTCTTCATCTAAAACTTCATCGTTAGAGTCAATAAGTTCTTCGTCTTCATCTAGTTCAATAACTTCAGAATCAATAAGCTCTTCGTCTTCATCTAGTTCAATAACTTCAGAATCAATAAGTTCTTCGTCTTCATCTAGTTCAATAGCTTCAGAATCAATAAGTTCTTCGTCTTCATCAAGCTCAATAATTTCAGAATCAATAAGTTCTTCGTCTTCATCAAGCTCAATAATTTCAGAATCTTCAAGGTCTTTTTCATCTGAAAGTCTGTCAATTTCTTCATCTAAAACTTCATTTTCAGAGTCAATAAGTTCTTGATCTTCATCCAGTTCAATAATTTCAGAATCCTCAAATTCTTCATCATCTTCAAAAACTTCTTCAATTTCTTCACCTTCATCAAGTTCTATTGTTATGGTTCTTTTTCCCGGGGTTTCTTCTTCATTATCATCGTTAGAGCCTGAATCTGTCTGGTTTTCAAAAGATGTTTCAATATCTGAAAGAAGGGAATTAATACTGTCAAATCCTATTTCATCCAGGCCTTTTTCTCTTTGTTTTTCAAGGAATTCTTTTATAGAATTTAGAACCTGGGAAATATGGGAAAGAGATACTTTGTTTTCATCTCCAAATGGCTTGGTAAAAGAAGATAAAAGTTTTTCTCTTGCATTGTCAGACATGGAAAATATGTTATTATCATTAATTACTATTCCTTCAGGATTTAGTTCTGAGTCAAATAGTTTTTGAAGATCTTTATTTATAGTGTTTCTAAGGCTTAAAGCATTTTTTTTACGTGAATTTATTTTTGACTTGTTTTCAAGAGGAATGTCCCAGATAAGAGAAATAATTGATTCAAGTGGTATTTGCTTAATTTTATTTAGATTATCACTTTTTTCATAGAAACTTCTTATAATTTTTAGAAATTTTGACTTGGGTGAGGATTTTGTGTAATATCCTAAATTTTCTAAAGCTTTGTCAATTCCTTCTAAAGTTATACTGGAAGCCAATTATAATCTCCTGGAGTTGAATTGAAAGTGAATAAAAAATGAGCAAAATTATTTCTATAATAAACCACAATAGCAAAAGCGGCAAAACTATTATTTCATTCAACCTTTCCTGTGCTTTGTCTCTTGTTGGTAAAAAAACTCTTTATCTTACTTATAAGAGTAATTTTGAGTTTGAAAAACTAACTAAAAATAGAATTGTAAAAAAACTTAAGTTTGAAAAACTAGAAAAGTTTTCTTGTTCAGGTTTTGAAACAATCCTTCCAGACCTTGATGTTTTAGTTTTAGATAATTCATTTTATGATGTTGAAGAAGATAAAGACTCTGTTTTTTTTCTTAAAAAGTATTTAAAGTTCAATTATAATTATATAATCTGTGACTCACAAAGCACTCTTTTGAGTAGCTTTGATTTTTTCACAGCAATTTCCGATGAATATATTATCCCCATAGAAACAGATCCCAGCTCTTTTGATTCTTTGGCTCCAATGTTTGCTAAAATAGAGTGGATCAAGGAAGAAAATAACGGGAAACCGGTTTTTTCAGGATTTTTACTTAATAAGGTTTTTAAAGATTCAAAGTTATCAGATCTATTTAAAAAACATGCCTTTTTTCTTTTCCAACGCCATGTTTTGGATTGTGTAATCCCATTTAGTGATTTGATTAATTTAAAGATAAATCCTTCAGGGTGTATTTTAGACGATGTAATGGATAAGTCATTTGTTTGTTTTATTGATTTAGCTAAATTGATAATAAAAGGAGAAAATTCATGAAAATTGCTAGAAAAGAGTCTATTGAAACAGGTGAAAAAGAACTTTTAGATGCAATAATTGCAGAGCTTGACTGGGAAGTAATAGAAAAAAAACTTAAGGAAAAACACAATATAAAACTTCAGGAAGATGTTGAGTTTAATAATGGAGATCTTGTTGTCCATGGAAATAAGATTGCATATAAGCTTAATTTTGATGTGAAAATCACTTTGTCAGTTATTTTTGACAGGCTGGGGGAATGTATAGACATTTCTGCGGCAGGGGAAGAAGAGGAAGAATCATCAGATATTTTTGATGAAAATGAAGAATTAGAAGAAAACCTTGTTAAAGATGAATCAAGTCTTCAGCCAACTGAAAAAAATCCCATGGCTGAAGAACTTGCTGGTATGATTGATGAAATAAACATTGATGAAAATGAATAGGTTTTCAGTGCTATAATTGAATAAAACTTTAAGGTAATCTCATGACTAATTCTTCAAAGCATCCTGAATTTTTTTATTTTAGAACAGAGTTTGACAAGACTCTTAAAACATATTTTAAGGAAAGAATTGATCTATCAGTTCTTCCTCCAAACTTCAGTCTTAATATCCCTGTGTTGTCCTGCCTGATCCTTTTAGTGGAAAGAGAAAATGAAATAAAGGATTTTCCAAAGTCTCCTCCTGACAGATATACTAAAGACAGTTTTGTTGATGATATAGAAAGTGTGGGGATAGGTGTTGATCGAGTTGTTTTTGATACTATTGAAGAACTTTTTACCCTTGGATTTATTGTTGAAGTTGATTCAGAAATAAAACCTTCTGACACAGCTTATAAAATAGTTGATTTTATTAACAGCATTTTTCCGGAGATGCAGGGTATAAACTTTATAGCTTATATAGTTCAGACAATTGAAGAGGTTTATTCTGATAGAAAAAGTCTTGCTGAAGGAAAAGAAGTTTTTTACCAAACTCTTAAATTAAGAGGAAAGAAAAAAAGCAGTGAATCTGCAAAAGCATTTCAATTTTTTCAAACTCCTTTGTCTGAAAAAAAGGCAGTAAGCAGTAAAGCTTTAAAGGAAAGGCTTAGTCAGCTTAGAAAGTCGAGAAATTCTGAAGAAAAGGCTGTGTTTAAAAAAGTTCAGGTAAAATCTGTTTTTGGTTCTTTTAATAAAGAAGAAGTCCAGAAAGAAGAAGTCCAGAAAGAAGAAGTCCAGAAAGAAGAAGTCCAGAAAGAAGAAGTCCAGAAAGAAGAAGTCCAGAAAGAAGAAGTCCAGAAAGAAGAAGTCCAGAAAGAAG
>JAVETN010000017.1 GCA_034006035.1 Desulforegulaceae bacterium | reverse complement strand
GCTGTCGGAGTGCATGAAGCTAAGAGCTCAGGATTTTAATTTTGATGCAATGATTCTGACTGTTCATGATGGAAAAGGAAAGAAAGACCGTACTGTTCCAATACCCGAAAAACTGAAACATGAGCTCAGGGAACATGTTAATCTTGTTATAGAAAAGCATGAAAAAGATCTTGATGCCGGTTATGCAGGAGTTTTTCTACTGGTTCCCAAGCCCAAACTCTTTTTTTGCTAGTTCCCACGCTCTGGCTTGGGAACCTATGTTTCAAACAAAAAAAGTCTCTTGGCTAATCAACTCATTCTATGAATCTATATAAATAAACTCTGTTCTTTCATATACTTACATTCCCAAGTTGGAGCTTGGGAACGAGCCCAAAAAAACGGGTATGAGCTCAAAATGAGTACGAACCTACAAAGCTTGAAACCAACCCCAAGCCAGCTCCAGCGAACCAAAATCAATACCAATCCATCTCAACATCAATGAGCCCATCCATTCCCCTATAATTTCTAGCACTGCTATAGCGCCAGTACCAAGGCTCATCAACAAATCCGCGTTTCACAGGATTGTTATGAATATATTCAATTTTATTTCTCATCATTTCTTCACCCTGAATCAGCTTTGGAGCATAACCTTCCTCCCAAATCTGATACTTGCTTTCTTTTTTATGATTTTTTTTATTTAAAGCAAATTGTTCCAAAAGGGTTGATGCACCTGATTTTTTTAAAAGATTTATTATTTCTTTTGCAGTATAGCTTTTAAACTTTTGAACCGTTAAAACAAGATCTTTACTTTTCAAAACCAGATGAAGATGATTTTCAAGAATTACATAAGCATAAAGTTTTAGTTCATCTGATTCCTTAAGATATTTAAGGCTGTTGATTAAAACTTCCACACTTTCTTTTCTTGTGAAAACAGGAAGCCAGTTTAAAATTGTAAATGTTATAAAATACGGTTTTTCTGGTTCGTAAATTTTATATCTTGTTCTGCCCATTTTTATCTTTTTAATTTTATGTTTTTTTTTAATTCCTGCTTGGGAATCCACCTCTCAAATAAAAAAAGCCTGATGATTAATTAACGCATTTTATAAATATCTGCAAATAAATTCTATTATTTCATGAGCTTATATTACCAAGCTGGAGCTTGGGAACGAGCCCCTAACGAGTTCCAGTCCAAATCAGAGCCTGGGAACGAGCCCTCGAATAAGTATGAATCTAAATCAAACTCGAAGCCTGCTGGTTCCCAAGCTCCTTGCTTGGGAACCCTCGTCTCAGACAAAAAAGCTTGCTGGCTAATTAGCTTGCTTTATGAATCTGTGTCAATAAAATCTGTTATTTCAAATATTTACATTCCCAAGCTGGAGCTTGGGAACGAGCCCCTAACGAGTTCCAGTCCAAATCAGAGCCTGGGAACGAGCCCTCGAATAAGTATGAATCTAAATCAAACTCGAAGCCTGCTGGTTCCCAAGCTCATTGCTTGGGAACCCATATCCCAGATAAAAAAGCTTGCTGGCTAATTAGCTTGCTTTATGAGTCTGTGTCAATAAAATCTGTTATTTCAAATATTTACATTCCCAAGCTGGAGCTTGGGAACGAGCCCCTAATAAATTCCAGCACAAATCAGAGCTTGGGAACGAGCCTCTAACGAGCTCCAGTCCAAATCAGAACCTAGGAACGAGTCCAAGACAAACACCAACTATTTATTCAAACCAAACATCTCAAAAGCCTTATAAGAACTTCTGACAAAAGGTCCGGAAGCAACCCCTTTAAAACCAAGATTTTCACAAAATTTTCTTATATCTTCAAATTCCTGGGGAGAATAAAATTTTTCAACTAAAAGATGATTTAGGGAAGGCTGTAAATATTGTCCTATTGTTATAAAATCAGCTCCTGAATTTTTTATATCTTTTATTGTTTTATCAAGTTCTTCCCTTGTTTCCCCAAGACCTGTCATAAGTCCGGACTTAACATAAATATCAGGTCTTTTGTTTTTACAATATGACAAAACCTTTAAAGACTGCTCATAATCTGCCATGGGTCTTGCTTTTTCATAAATATTTTTTGATGTTTCAACATTGTGATTCAAAACATCAGGATTGGCATTTAAAACTATATCAAGAGCTTTTTCATTTCCCTTGAAATCAGGGATAAGAACTTCTACAAAAACATTTTTAATATTTTTTTTAAGTTCACAAATAACTTCTGCAAAAAGAAATGCTCCGCCGTCTTCAAGGTCATCTCGTGTAACTGAAGTTACAACAACATATTTAAGGTCCATTTCCTTTGCAGCATTTGCAACTTTTTTTGGCTCGTCTTTATCAACAGCCTCGTTAAAAGACTGTTCAATTGCACAAAACTTACAATTTCTTGTACACTTTTCCCCAAGAATAAGAAAAGTTGCTGTTCCCTTTGAATAGCACTCAAACTGATTTGGACATTTTGCCTGTGAGCATACAGTGTGAAGTCCGCCTTTTTTTAAAAGTGACTGTATTTTTTCATATTCAGGCCCTGAAGGAAGGGGTTTTCTAAGCCATTTTGGTTTTGAAACCCTGATACCCTGGTCTTTTAATATTTTTCTTGAATAGGTTTGGGACATTATTCTTTCCTAAAATTTTTTTTATATACTCAACTGCAAACCTAGAAAATAATCAGTTTAATGGAAAATTTCAAATTCAAAAACTTTAACAAAAGAATCCAAAAAATCAGTTTTTACCTTATCCATATTTATTTCCATATCTGTTTCATCACAAAGTCTTGTCATCACCACATTTTTCAAACCGCAGGCAACAATACAGTCAAAAAGAGAATTGTCATTATTAATATTAATGCTTAATCCATGAAAACAAATATTTTTTTTTATGGAAAGACCAATACTTGCAATCTTTTTATTATTAACAAAAACTCCGGGATAATTTTCAGTTCTAAAAGATTTAACTTTATATTTTTTTAAAAAATCCTCAATTGTATCCATTAATTTACTGGAATATTCTCTTACTCCTATATTTAAACCTCTAAGATTTAAAATGGGATAAAAAACAGCCTGACCAGGTAAATGACATGTTGCAAGTCCACCCCTTGAAGTCTCAATAATACTTACATTATTTTTCTTTAAAAAAGGTTTTTCCCTTAAAACAAACTCTTTCCCTCCCCTTTTACCAAGGGTAATCACAGGCTCATGTTCTGTAAAAAGAAGAAAATCTTTTGATAAGAAATTCTTTATTTTTTCTTCAACAATTTTTTCCTGAAACAAAAGGGAATACTTATAAAAAGTCCTCCCCATGTCTAAAAATACAAGTTCTTTTTTCATTAACCTTTTAGCTTTGGTTTTCTTGCTGCAAGGGTTTCGTCAAGTCTGCCAACTTTGGTATTATTTGGAGCACTATGCAAAATATCAGGATTTTCTTTTGCTTCCTTTGCAATCTGCTTCATTACTTTTATAAATTTATCTATTTCTTCTTTTGATTCTGATTCTGTAGGCTCAATCATTATTGCCCCGTTAACAACAAGGGGAAAATAAATTGTTGGAGGATGGAATCCAAAATCAAGAAGTCTTTTTGCAATATCAAGTGTTGTTACTTTGTATTCTTCAAAGTTTTTATCTGTAAAAACACATTCATGCATACAAGGTTTTTTGTATGGAAGATGATAAATATCTTTTAAATTTTCTTTTATATAGTTTGCATTTAACACAGCTTTTGTGCTTGCATCAAAAAGCTCTTTACCCATGGAAAGAATATAGGTGTAAGCCTTGATAAGAACCCCGTAGTTTCCGTGAAAAGCATGAAGCTTTCCAATAGAATAAGGAAAATCAGAGTTAAATATAAACTTATCACCGTTTTTTTCCACCCTTGGAACAGGAAGAAATTCTTCAAGTTCTTTTACAACTCCAACAGGACCAGCTCCAGGACCTCCGCCTCCATGTGGTGTGGAAAAAGTTTTGTGAAGATTTAAATGAATAACATCAACTCCAATTTCTCTCATGCTCACAGCACCCATGATTGCATTCATGTTTGCTCCGTCACAATAAACAAGACCGCCTTTTTCATGGACAATTTCAGCAATCTCTTTAATATTTTCCTCAAAAAGACCAAGGGTATTGGGATTTGTAATCATTATTCCTGCTGTGTCTTCATCCATAATTTCTCTTACAGCGTCCGGATGCAAAATACCATCAGCTCCTGAAACAAGACCAATGGTATCAAATCCGCATAAAGCACAAGAAGCAGGGTTTGTTCCATGTGCGGTATCTGGAATTATAATTTTTTTCCGCCTTTTACCCATTTTTTTATGATAGGCATTAAACACTAACATTCCGCACAACTCACCCTGGGCTCCGGCAGCAGGCTGTAGAGTAAACACATCAAGACCTGTAATTTCGCACAAAAGCCTTTCAAGGTCATAGATAAGCCTTAATGTACCCTGGCAAAGATTTTCAGGCAAAAGAGGATGGGAACTTGAAAAACCTTCCATTGAAGCTGTTTTTTCATTGAGCTTTGGATTGTATTTCATTGTGCATGAACCAAGGGGATACATTCCTGAATCAACTCCAAAATTCCAGGTTGAAAGTCTTGTAAAATGCCTTACAACATCAACTTCTGAAAGTTCTGGAAAATCAGGCCCGTCCCAAATAAGATTTGGGTCTGGTTTAGAAGCTTCAATTTCCTGTTTTGGAATAGAAATACCAATTCTTCCTTTACTTCCCTTTTCCCACAATAAAGGCTCGTCAAGCACAAGTCCGGTAAGCTTATCATTAATCATTGCCTACCTCCTTTTTAATATTTTCAAGAAGATTTTCCATATTTTCCTTTGAAAAAGCTTCAGTTACGCAAAACAAATAACTATTTTCAAAATCATTGAAAAACTTAGAAATTGGAAGACCGCAGACAATTTGCTTTTCACAAAGTTTTTCCCAGACATTTTCAAAACCAATTGGAGCTTTTAATACAAATTCATTGAAAAAAGCTGAGTTTTTAAATTTGTCCTCAAATCCAAGCTCAATAAGTTTTTTTCTTAACCAGGAAGCATTATTATGATTTATTTTAGCAATTTCTTTTAAACCGGTTTTTCCAAGACAGGACATGAATACAGCAGAAGTAAGAGCACAAAGTCCCTGATTGGAGCAAATATTTGAAGTTGCTTTTTCCCTTCTTATATGCTGCTCCCTTGTGGAAATTGTAAGAACAAATCCCCTTTTTCCGTTTTTATCAACAGTTTGTCCGCAAAGGCGACCTGGCATTTGACGCATATATTTTTCTTTGGCAGCAAACATTCCAAGACCCGGCCCTCCAAAAGACTGGGGAATTCCCATACTTTGTCCTTCACCGCAGACAATATCTGCTCCGTAAACTCCGGAAGGCTTATAAAGCCCAAAAGCAAAAGGCTCACTAAAACATGAAACAAAAAGGATTTTATTTTTTTCACATATTTCAGAAATTTTTTCGTTGTCTTCAATTATTCCAAAAAAATTTGGTGACTGAACAGCAAATCCGGCAATGTCTTTTGAATTTGAAAGTTTTGAAATATCTGTTTTTCCATTTTCATCAAAAGGAAGATAAATTATTTCAAATTCTGTGGGCTCAAAATATGTTTCAACAACTTTTTTATAAAATGGATTAACAGCTTCTGAAATTACAATTTTTGATGTCTTTTTTTTAATTCTTAAAGACATTAAAAGTGCTTCAGCAAGAGAAGTTGCACCGTCATACATAGAAGCATTGGCAATATCCATTCCCAGAAGATTAGAAGTAAAAGTCTGATATTCATAAATTGCCTGCAAAGTTCCCTGACTTACTTCCGGCTGATACGGTGTATATGCAGTTGTAAACTCTGACCTTGAAACAAGATAAGGCACAACTGAAGGAATATTGTGCAAATAACTTCCTGCTCCCATGAAAATAGTTTTTTCAGATGAAGGGATCATTTCAGATGAAATTTTTCTCATCTTGTCAATGATTTCCCACTCGCTCATGGGCTCATCAAGATTTAAGGGAGATTTTCTTCTAAGATTTGAAGGAATCCCCTTAAAAACATCATCTTCAGTTTTTGCTCCAATGGAAGCAAGCATTTTTTCAACATCCTCTTTGGTATGTGGGATGTAATGCATTATTTACTCTCCTTTAAGCATGGCAAGATAAGCGGCTTTGTCCATAAGTCCGTCAATGGAACCTTCAACTTTTACTTTAAACATCCAGCCTTTTTCATAGGGATCTTCATTTATAAGACCTGGTTCATCTTCTAAAGCCTCATTTATTTCAACAACTTCACCGGAAACCGGACAATAAATCTCAGAAACAGCTTTTACAGATTCAAGAGTTGCGCATTCATCACCTTTTTCAAAAGAATCACCTACTTCAGGAAGCTCAACAAAAACAATATCTCCGAGCTGATCCTGGGCATAATCTGAAACTCCAACTTTTACCACTTCACCTGTTTCAACCCACTCATGCTGATCTGTATAAAATATGTTTTCAGGCAGATTAAGTTCATTTATTTCTTTCATTTTTTTTCTCCTTTAAGGTATGAAGTCTGATGATTAATTTGCTAGCCCTATGAATCTGGGCAAACAAACTCTGTTATTTCATATACTTGAATCAAAGCCTGCTGGTTCCCAAGCTCTGGCTCTGCCCATTACCCAAATCCCCCTAAGGCATAGAACTAATTTTCCTTCTAGCAGTTTTGTGGGGTCTTATTTCATTTACAATAATTGCATCAAGTTTTCTTTTTTTGGATTTAAGATAAACCTTGTCGCCAAAATTTAATTTTTTATCAACATGAACAAATCCACATCTTAATCCCCGAGGACTAAACCCAGGCGGCTTTCCAGAATCCAAAGGGCTTGTAATAGAAAAGATTTTGCCATTGGCCCAGTCTATGCCCAAATCAGTGGCACAAGTTAAAATCCTGCCTATTTCAATGTTATTTTCATCTACAACAACAGCATCTTCAGGATTTACTTTTCTTAAATCAGAACCTACAAAAGCATAAGTGTGATATTTATAATCAGAATTTAATAAAACTTTGCTTCCAACAAATTCTTTTCCAAAACCTTTTTTGTTATCAGTAAAAGGAAGGGTAAACTCCCAGGGATGATTAATATATGGCCAGTTTCCAATATCTTTGTGTGAAAGTGGAAGACCTGCTCCAGCCCGCAATGAATCTCTGGCTGCCAAACCGCAGGGAGTAAGCTCAAAAATTCTTCCTTCTTCAACAAAAAGATCCCAGACTTCAAGAAAATATTTTTGGTCTACAAAAATTTCAAAACCAAATTCTCCTGAATAACCTGTTCTTGAAAGAAGAATTGGAATATTACTGCCTTTTAAAGTTACTTCATAGGAAGTTGGAACAGATTTATCAAAATGACCTTTGTGTGAAAAATAAACAAAACCATCAAAAACTTCCTTTGGATGATTAATTAAAGATTTTACAATTATTCCTGATAAAGGCCCCTGGATATCAAATTTTCCAAGATTATCTGAATAATCTATAATTTTTACATCAAGATTTTCTTTATATTTTTCAAGATGAGCTGCTATTTCCCGGCCCATACCCGCATTTACAACAACAGCATAATTGTTATCTGCAAATTTATAAACAATAGCATCGTCAATTACATGACCCGTTTCATTTAAAAAAACTCCATAAACACATCTTTTATCTGCAATGGGAAGCTTATTTGGGCCAATACAAGCATTTAAATCCTTTGAAAAAGTTTTTTGCAAAAGCTCAAGAGCATTGGTTCCTAAAACATTTACAAAAGCCATATGGGAAGTATCAAAAATACCTGCAGCCCTTAAAACTGAAATATGCTCATCTCTTGCCCCTGTTTTATACCACAAAGGCATTTCATATCCGCCAAACTCAGCCATATTTGCTCCCATTTCATGGTGGCGGCTGTTTATCTTTGTTTTTTTTACCATTATTTCTCCTTTTAAAAATCCCGGATCAGCTCAAATTTTATTCTGACTTTAGAATTAAACAATTTTATAGTTTAAATAAATAAAATCTAAAATATTTACTTAATTTTTAATTTAGAATAAACAATTCAGATATTTCAAACTTTTGTTAATTTATCAATTAATTTTAAAACACTAGGAAAAAAATGTCAGATATAATTATAATTGGCGGAGGCCCGGGAGGATATATAGCAGCAATAAGAGCTTCCCAACTTGGAAATAAAGTAATTTTAATAGAAAAAGATTCCCTTGGAGGAACCTGCTTAAACCAAGGCTGTATTCCCTCTAAAATTTTTAAGGCAAGTGCTGAATTATTTAAAAAAACAAATGATTTTGATGATTTTGGGATTGAATTAACCAATAGCCCAAAATTTAATATGGCTAAGCTTCAAAATAGAAAAAATAAAATTATAAATATTCAAAAAAAGGGATTAGAATCTCTTTTAAAAAACAATAAAATAGAAATTATAAATGGATTTGCTTCAATTTCAGGGAAAAACTCTGTTAATATAAAAACTGATACCAAAGAAAAAGAAATAAATTTTAAAAAACTTATAATTGCAGCAGGAACTAAAACAAAAGAGCTTAAAGGATTTGAATTTGACCATAAAAATATTTTATCAAGCAATGACCTTCTAAAACTTGATTATATTCCAGAATCAATTGCAATTATTGGAGGAGGAATAATAGGATGTGAATTTGCCTCAATTTTGTCTTCACTTGGATCAAAAGTATATCTAATTGAAGAAAAACAAAGACTTCTTCCCATAAAAAATCTTCATAAAGATATTTCTAAAAATCTTGAAAGAGAATTTAAAAAACAAAAAATAAAGGTTTTTACAAATTCACTTGCTAAAATTAAAGAAAATACAGATTCAGGCTTTATAATTGAAACAATTCCCAGCAATACAAAAGCAAAAACAAATGAAATTAGTTGCAAAAAAATTGCAGTCTGCACAGGAAGAACACCAATGACAAGTAAACTTAAACTTGATAAAGCAGATATTAAAACCAATGAATCAGGATATATAATTGTTGATGAAAATTATGAAACAACTTGTAAAAACATTTATGCCATAGGAGATATTTTGGGCCCTGATTTTTCCATGCTGGCCCACACTGCATATTTTGAAGGAAGAATTTGTGCTGAAAAAATTTCTGGAAACAAGTTTACAAAGCTTGATTATTCAAAAATTCCTTCTGCTATTTTCACTTCCCCGGAAATTGGATTTATAGGTGAAACTGAAGAAACAGCAAAAGAAAAAGGATATAAACCTTTTACAGAAAAAGTCCTTTTCAGGACATCTGGAAAAGCCCATTCAATTGGAGAAATTTCAGGAGAGGCAATTCTTGTTGCAGATAAAAATAAAAACAAAATTTTAGGAGCTCACTTAATAGGGCCAAATGCTTCTGATTTATGCGGAGAAGCAGCCTTAATGGTTCAAAACAATTTATCTTATGAAGAACTTGCAAATTCTGTTCATGCCCACCCCACTTTATCAGAAATAATTATGGAGGCTGGACTTAAACTTTCAGGGATAAAACTTCACGGATAAATTTAAATAAACAGGAGATAATATTTTGAATATTGAAAACTGCGTTTATGAATCAATAATTGCCGCAATAAAAGCCGGCAATAAAATAATGGAAATTTACAATGACCCAAAATCAGATTTTGAAATAGAAAAAAAATCTGATAATTCACCTGTAACAATAGCTGACAAAAAAGCAGACAAAATTATTAAAAATCATTTGCAAAAAATAAATATCCCTCTTTTAAGTGAAGAGGGAAAAAACATTGAATATGAAAAAAGAAAAAACTGGGACTATTATTTTTTAGTAGATCCCCTTGACGGAACAAAAGAATTTTTGAAAAAAAACAATGAATTTACAGTAAATATAGCTCTTATAAATAAAAACAAACCCATTGCAGGGGTTGTTTATCTTCCTGTACTTAAAACCCTTTATTTTGGCTATGATAAAAAATCCTATAAAATTGAAAATATATCTGAAAATAAAGATTTAAAATCAAATTTAAAAGATTTTATAAAAACTGCCAAAGTTTTGTCTCCAAAAACAAAACCAAAAGAATATACAATAATTGCAACAAGATCACATCAAAATGATGAACTAAAAAAATTTATTAAAGAAAAAGAAAAAATTCATGGAAAAGTAAATTTTATATCAGCTGGAAGTTCCCTTAAATTTTGTAAAATTGCTGAAGGCCTTGCCCATGTTTATCCAAGAACTGGACCAACAATGGAATGGGACACAGCAGCAGGTCATTGTGTTTGTGAAGGGGCTGGACTTGAAGTTAAAAATCTTGAATCAGGTAAAAGCCTTATTTATAACAAAAAAAACCTTTTAAACCCAAACTTTGTTGTAAAATAAAAAAAGTAAAAAAAAAGGCGGTAAACAAATTACCGCCCAATTAATTTAATAATAAAATTTTAAATTTAATTATTTTCTTCTTCCTTAAGACTTTGCCTAACACTTATAAAAAACTCAACAAAAAACGGAATAATCAAAGCCATAAAAAACCCGCTCATTATACCAAGTGCTCCTATAAGCTTTTTTTTACTTTCAGGCTTATTTCCATAGGCAAGCTGAAGAATTTCTCCTGAACGCAAGCCTGACAAATCGTTTTCAAACTTAACTATCTGATCCATATATTTTGCTGAAAGTTCCACAGCATTTAAACTTTGGGCAGTTTTTAACATTTCAAGAGCTTGTTTAGCATTTTTAAGATTTCTTTCCCAAATTTCCTTTTTATGATTTATTAAAATAGATTCTTCTTTAAAAATTAATTCCACAAGTTCTTTATGTGATTCTTTAATCTCATTTAATTTTTCTTTATCATTTTCAGAAGCTGAAGATTTAATAACCACAAAGCCTGAAGGATCTGAAGTTTCTACTTCAATTTTAAAAGGAAGCTCTTCAACTTTTTTCTGTTCAATAAAATTTTGAACAACCAAGCCTATATAATATAGCTCTGCTTTTTCTCCTGTTGATTCTAAAGATATTATTGGAGAACCAGGTGAACTTTCTGCAGCCTTATATATTGAGACATAATCCAAGGTAACAATTTTGGCTCCCGGATAAAAAAGCAAAAAAAATGTTCCAAGAAGAAAACAAAGAAATGCTCCTAAAGACCATCTCCATCTTTTAATTATTATTTTTGAAACATCTATTAAAGAAATTTCATCTTCATAATATTCTCTACAATGCTCATTGCTTTGATTAGCGGGTAGATTATTCATTAGCTAATTAAAAAACCTTAAATTCCTATAATTATTATAAGTTAAATTATCATTTGCACACAACCCGTTTCAATTATCCCTAAACCAAACCTTTGTCAATCACAACAATTTGTTTGGATGGTCCGTCCCAGCTTGGAAATATAATTTGGATGGCCCGGCTTGTTCCCAAGCTCCAACTTGAGAATGTAAATAAGCGTAGACTTGACCCCTCCCCTTCAACTGGGATTTAAAATCTATCAGGAACATTATCAAGCAATCTTTTACCGTGAATAATAGCAATCATTGTGATAATTGAACCATCAATTGTATATATCAGGCGATAACTATAAACAAAACGTTCCCTGATAGTGTTATCATTAAATTCCGGAACAATTCTGCCAGCAAAAGGTTGCTCAGGGATGCTACGAGAAACATTAAGTATATTTGATACAACTGAGCGGGCATAAAATTCAGAGTCTCTTGCAATGTAATCTGCTATTAATTCAATATCTTCAACAGCTTCTGGAGACCAGCTTATTGTGAAGTCCACCGGCTGAATTTCCTTTCAACTTCTTTTTGGCTGAGTGTTCCTTCAGTTTTAGCCCTATGAATACCCTTCTGTATTTTTCCAGCAACATACAAATGATATTGAATATCTTCTATTGTACATTCATCCGGAAGTGTCTCAAGCAATGAAATAACTTCTTTTTTTACAGTATTCATAATTATTTACCCTTTTACTAATAATGCATTATATTTCGTATTCATTTAAAATATTTTAACAATTATGTCTTTAAATATCAAGATCGTCGGTCATATCCTGCCTCGCATTCCCTTAGGAAGCTACACAATAAAGCACTCACGAATACGTATTCTTAATGGAAACGCCGTAGGTGCAGAATCCATTTCTGCCCTTTTCATAAACAAAAAACAGGGCGGATATTGAATCAGCCCCTACACCTTTTCCAACAAATGAGTCAAACCTAGACTTGACCCCTTACTTTATCTAAGACGTGGGTTCCCAAGCAAGAGTTTAGGAACCAGCAGACTCAAGCTGCCACAAAAATAACAGGCCCCCAATTTGAAATCGGGAGCCTGAAAAATAACACTTAAAAGATTTTTTTATTATTATCTAAAGGACTTTTGAGTAACAGATTTAATAACACCTGCTGTAACTTCCATATCAGCTTCTGATAAAGTTGGATGAACAAGAAACATAAGACTGGTTTCTCCAAGCTCTTTTGCATTTTCAAGTCTATTCTCAGGCATAAGACCATGTTTTTCAAAAGCTTTTTCAAGGTAAACTTCAGGACACACTCCGCCGCTCATGCAGTGAATGTCGTGTTTTAATATTTCCATCATCATCCTGTGCCTGTCCCATCTAAGCCTGAACCTTTCAGGTTCAACAAAAATGAAATACTTATAATAAGAATGATAAATATGTTCAGGAGGAATTGTAACCCTTATCCCATCTGTTTCTTTAAAACTTTCATTTAAAAAACAAGCATTTTTTCGTCTCTGTTCAACCCATGAATCAAGTTTTTTAAGCTGAATCCTTCCTAAAACAGCCTGCATTTCTGTCATTCGCCAGTTTGTACCGAAATCTTCATGATACCACTTAAACCCGGGGGGATGATCCTTTTTATATACAGCTTTCCATGATTTGCCGTGATCTTTATATGACCATGCCCTTTCCCATATTTCTTTATTATTTGTGGTAAGCATTCCGCCCTCACCGCCTGTAGTCATAATTTTATCCTGACAAAAGGACCAGGCAGCAACATCTCCAAAACTTCCAACAGGAATACCTTTATATTTTGCTCCATGTGCATGTGCACAGTCTTCAATAACATTAAGATTATATTCCTTTGCAAGATTCATAATTCCGTCCATCTCACAAGCCCAACCAGTGACATGAACACAGATAATTGCTCTTGTTTTATCTGTTATTACTTTTTCAATAGTTTCTGGAGTAATATTTTGTGAAACAAGGTCAACATCGGCAAAAACAGGAATAGCACCAGCATTTACAACACAGCTTGCAGAAGCAAGAAAAGTACGCGGTGTTACAACAACTTCATGTCCAGGGCCAATACCAAGAGATTTCAGGGCCAAATCTATGGCAACCGTACCGTTGGCAAGTGCAACACCATATTTGCAGTTACAATAGGCTGCAAATTCATCCTCAAACTTTCTGCACTCTTCCCCTGTCCAGTAGTTTACCTTGTTGGATAAAAGCACTTGTTTTACTGCTTCTGCTTCTTCTTCTGTATATGACGGCCATGATTTCATCATTTTTTCTCTGTATTTTAATTAAAAGCAAGGTTTCTTATTTTCTTTCTAACCAGAGTTGAAACATAAATAAACAATCCAAAAATAAAAGCATAAAAAAATAAAACAGGAATTATTCCAAATTGTTTAAGAGCTAAAACTGCAATGGATATTAATATCTGCACAATACCAAAAACAAAAGAGACTTTCCAATGTTTAATATTAAGTTCGTTTGCATATAATTGATACAAATGTCTTCTGTGAGGCTTACTAAGCTTTTCTTTATCTTTTATTCTAATATACATAGTAGAAATCTCATCTGCATAAAAAAGAAATAAAAACCCGCAGATACAAATAAAATCAAGAAAAGTAGTAGAAAAAAGAACACCAAAGCAGGCAAAAACAAAACCAAGCAAAACACTTCCAATATCACCCATAAAAATTTTTGCATCAGGAATATTAAAAGGAAGAAAACCTACACATGCAGCAGCAACTGAAAAACAAAATAATACATGACTTAACTGAAAATCATTTAAATACCCAAAAAAACCAAGAAAAAAAAAGGCTATTGCTCCGGTAATACCGGCAATACCGTTAATACCGTCCATAAAATTATAAAAGTTTGCAGTTCCAACAATAAAAACAGCAAAAAATAAAAATGTAAAATAATTTACAATATCAGAACTTGCGGATATCAAAATCCCAAACAAAAAAACAAAACTGCACAAAAACTGAATAAAAAGTCTTATCTTTGGCTTAATATCAAACTTGTCACCAAAAAAGCTGACCAAAGATAACAAAACAGAAGGCGCTAAAAAAAATAAGGAGATTTTAAAATAAAATCCCCCTAAAATAAAAGCACACAAAATCCCTATTCCGCCGCCTTTTGGAATAATTTTTTCATGCGAACTTCTCTCGCTTGGAACATCTATTATACCAAGCTCATAACCGTATGATTTTATAAGCCATGAACCGAAAAAACTGATAATAAATGGAACAATAAATAAAATTGAATATTTCATATTATTTTAAAAATATATCTTTTAAATTTTTTTCAGGTTTAAAACCGGTTTCAAGCATTTTAGTATTATCAAAAACAAGATCTTTGGCAACTTTATCGTAACAGGAATATATCCACGATCTTTTACTTTTTATTACCATCCCTGCCAGTCTTGTTACTAGCCAGACAAAACTTAAAGGAACTCTAAAAACTGGTCTTTCAGGTTTTAAATCAGATCTTTTAAAAATATTAATTATTTCTTTAAATGAATAAGGATTAAGATCACATACATTAAATATATTTAAAAACTCATCTTCTTTTGAACCAGCATTTTTAACTCTGTATTCAATAAAATCGACAAGATTTTTTCTTGAAACCGCAGAAAGTTTTTGCTTACCGCTTCCAAATTTTAAATAAAAAAGCTCTTTAGGCCCAAAAACTCTTTTATCAAGATTTAGTGTCCAGTCAGAATCATATACAGGAGCAAGCCTTAATATATCTAATTTTTTTAATACACCTTTTTTATATAAATCAATCAGCTTTATCTCAGCATCAAGCTTGCTTTTTGCATAATCACTGGATGGATTTAAATCAGATTCCTCAATAACTGGTTTTTCATCAGTAAAATTTTCTCCATAAACTGAAATGGAAGACAAAAATATAAAATGGACATCTGGATTTATTTTTGCTGCAGCACCAGCAAGGTTTAAAGTTGCTTCACTGTTAATCATAAAATACTTATTTTTATCCACCCCACCTAATTTTTGATGAGCAACTCCTGCACAATGAATTATAATATCAGGAGATATTTTTCGAACAATTCCATTTACTTTCTCAAAGTCACTTATATCACCAGAGTAAAAAAATTTAAATTTAAATGAATTACTAAGATCTATACAGTAAGCTTTAAAGATATCTGATGTTAATATTTTTTGGTTTAAATAACTTCCTATAAACCCGTTTGAACCTGTAATTAAAATTTTTTTCACTATTTTACCCTGAAACTAATTTTAAAGTTGTTTGAAAATATTTATTAACTCGTCAACCAGCAAGTCTCTGTTAAAATTTTTTTCACAGTATTTTTTACCACTCTGACCCATTTTTATAAGCTGTTCTTGAGGCAGATTATACATTTGTAGAACAGTTTCTGCCAAATCTTTCGAATTTTCGGGCCGACATGTTATACCGCTAGATGAATCCTTAATTATATTAGCACCTTCTCCAGCAAGAGCAGCAACTATCGGCTTACCAAAAGCCATATATGATTGAACTTTACCTGGAACAGTCAAAGAAAAATTTAGTTCATTTTTTAGAGAAACAAGCATTACATCAGATTTGCTGTAAAAAAATGGCATTGTGTCCTGAGGGAATGAACCTGGTAAAAGTACTTTTTTTTCCAAACCTAATTGTTTAATTCTTTTTTTTACCCAATCTCTGCACCTGCCATCTCCAACAATTATCCAATAAATGTTATAATCTCTTAGTACTTCAGCGGCTTCAAGAATAGTAGGAAAAGATTGAGCGTAACCAATATTACCAGCATACATTATTTTAAAACCTTCAGGAAAATTTATTTTTTGACTTAATTCAGGGTAAAAAACTTTTCCTCTGTCAACCTTTTCTATAAAATTTGGGAAATATGATATTATATTTTTTCTTGGTTCTATATTTTCAATACTTTTTTTAAATCCTTTTGAAGAAACAAGTATTTTATCACATTTAGAATAAATATATTTAACCAGAATTTTTATATAACCAATATACTTCTGAGATTTAACAGCACCAACTGAAGCAACACTTTCAGGCCATAAATCAAGTACCCAAAAAACAATAGGGATTTTTTTTAATTTTTTAAATACAATTGCAGGTATACCTACTGTTATAGGCGAAACTTCAAATACAAAAATTTTATCAAATTTTTTTTTTTGTAAAAATAGTGCTACTATACTGCCTGTAAATGCAAACGACAAATAATTTAAAAACAGCCTTTGAAATTTACCGTTCCCCCTGGAAATAATTGGCACCCTATAAATATCAACACCTTTATATTGTTCTTTATATTTTTTTTTAAAAATTCCGTAACCTTTGAAAAAATTTCCTTTTGGATAATTTGGAAGACCGGTCAAAACGGTCACTTTATGACCTTTTTCAACAAGATCTGTTGCTAAATCATTAATTCTGAAATTTTCTGGCCAAAAATATTGAGATATAATTAAAATATTCAACTTAATAATTCTTCCAAACTTTTTTATTTATATAATCTGTATAAGACAATATTATTTTTACAACTTTTTCTGAAACATTTGGCATTGAATAATCTTTAACAGATATTGGTAAATTATTGCTTTTATTTATAAATTCTTGATCAAGCAGAGATATGCACTGAAGTATTCTTTCTTCATTCATACCTGTCATCATTACTACAGCTTCTTCCATGGCTTCAGGTCTTTCATGAGCATCTCTAATATTTATAGAGGAAAAATTCAATATGGAAGTTTCTTCAGAAATTGTTCCGCTGTCAGACAAAACAACTTTTGCATTTTTTTGTAAAAATACATAATCAAAAAAGCCAAGGGGTTTTAAAAGTGTAATTAAACTATTAAAATTAATTTTTTCTTGATTAATTCTTTTAAAGGTTCTTGGGTGAGTTGAAACAATGATGGGTAAATTGTATTTTTCTGCTATGGAATTTAAAATTTTGACTAAAGAATGAAAGTTTTTGTCATTATTTATGTTTTCTTCTCTGTGAGCAGAAACTAAAAAAAAAGAATTTTTATTCAGGTTTAATTTTGAGAGTATTTGGGATGAATCAATTTTAGCTTTGTAGTAATTTATTACTTCAAACAAGGGGCTCCCTGTTTTTATTATCTGATCAGCTGGGAACCCCTCTGCTAGAAGATATTCTCTTGCTATATCACTGTAAGTCAAATTAACATCGCTTATATGGTCAACAATTTTTCTGTTTGTTTCTTCAGGGACTCTTTGGTCAAAGCATCTGTTGCCAGCCTCCATATGAAAAACAGGAATTTTTCTTTTTTTGGCAGGTATAGCACATAAACAGCTATTAGTGTCTCCAAGTACTAAAAAAGCGTCCGGTTTTTCTTTTTCAAGTACTGGATCAATATTAATTATTGTATTTCCAATTGTTTCCGCAGCATTTTTTCCGGCCGCATTCAAAAAATAATCAGGTTTTCTTAACTCTAAATCCGAAAAAAAAATTTCGTTAAGCTCATAATCATAATTTTGACCTGTATGAACAATAATGTGATCCACAGCTATGACTTCATCAAGTCTTTTCATAACTCTTGATAATCTTATAATTTCAGGTCTTGTTCCAACTACAGTTAAAACTTTTAATTTTTTCATTTTAAACTTCTTCAAAAAAAGTATCAGGTTTCTCTTGATTGAACATTTCATTCGCCCAGAACAAAGTAATAAGTTCGCTATTGCCCGTATTTATAATTGAATGAGTATAGCCTGGGGGTATATCAACAATTTCAGGCTCATCACCACTTACTTTATATGTTATTACTTCATCTTCTAAAATATGCCTGAACTTAATTTCTGCTGCTCCCCTGATAACACAAAATTTTTCATTTTTTGTATGATGATAATGATTTCCTCTTGTTATTCCGGGTTTTGTTGTTGAGACAAAAATCTGGCCAAACTGCCTTGATTTTATAAGTTCAAACAAATTACCTCTTTCATCTTCATTAAGCTTTGCTTTTGATGAAAATTTATCTTTTGGAAGATATGAAAGATATGTTGCATGAAGTTTTTTTACAAAATCATTTGAAAAATCAGGAACCATCAGGCTTTGTTTTATATTATGAAAACCATATAAAAGGTCTGCAACTTCTCCTAAGCTTACTTTATATTCTGGTTTAATATAAAAAAAATCTTTATTCAAAACAGAAAAATCAAAATTAATTTTTTCAATTAAATCATTTATAATATCATCTATATAAATAAAATTTATTTCATTTTTTCTATTTGAGATTTGAATATCAATTCCATTTGCAATATTATAGCAAAATGTAGCAACAACAGAATTGTAATTTGGCCTGCACCATTTGCCAAAAACATTGGAAAGCCTGTAAATTAAAACTTTTCCACCTTTTGATTTATAATCCAGCAAAATATTTTCAGCCTGTTGTTTGGTCTGGCCATATGGATTATCTGAGCCGCTGTGAACAGAAGATGTCATAATAACAGGAATATTTTTATTATTATTTTCTAAAATATTAATTGTTTTATCTGTTAAATTTACATTACCTTTTGTAAATTCATTTTCATTTTTAGGTCTGTTTACACCGGCAAGATGAAAAATAAAATCTGATTTTAAAATATATTCTTCAAGATCATTTTCGCTGTTTTCTATATCAAAACAAAAAATATTGTATTTTTTTTCCAGTTTAAGCCTCACAAAAAGATTTGATCCAATAAAACCTTTTGCACCTGTGATGAGAATATTTTTTATCATTTGTTAAGCTCTTCAAGTTTATTTTTTATAAAATCAAGTTTTAGCAAAAGCTCTTTTATCTGTTCTACATTTAGCCTTGTTGTATTATGTGAAGTATAATCCTCACTTCCGGAAGTTTTAACATCGCCATCAACAAAAAATCTATCATAATTCAAATCTCTTGTATCTGCAGGAACTCTGTAATAATCTCCCAAATCCTGAGCTTTTATAAGTTCTTCCCTGCTTAAAAGAGTTTCATATAATTTTTCACCATGCCTTGTTCCAATAATTTTTATTTCACTTTTTGAATTAAAAAGTTCTTTTATAGCATTGGCTAAATCAATAACTGTTGAAGCAGGTGCTTTTTGAACAAAAATGTCTCCTGGATTCATATTTTGAAAGGCAAAAAGAACCAAATCTACGGAGTCTTCCAAAGACATTAAAAATCTTGTCATATTAGGATCTGTAACAGTAAGAGGCTGACCATTTATTGCCTGTTCTGTAAATAAAGGAATAACTGAACCTCGCGATGCCATGACATTTCCATATCTTGTTGCACAAAATAAAGAACTGCCATTGTCTGCATCTCTGGAACGTGCAATCATAACTTTTTCGGAAAGTGCTTTAGTCATGCCCATAACATTAATTGGATAAACAGCCTTGTCTGTACTCAATACAATTACTTTTTCAACTTTATTTGCTATGGCAGCATTTAAAACATTTTCTGTTCCTTCAACATTTGTTTTAACAGCCTGCATTGGATAAAACTCACAAGATGGTACCTGCTTTAATGCTGCCGCATGAAAAACATAGTCTACTTTATGCATTGCAAGATTTATGCTGTTGTAATCTCTTACATCACCAATATAATATTTAACTTTATCATTTTTAAGCTTATGGCGCATGTCGTCTTGTTTTTTTTCATCACGGCTGAATATTCTTATTTCTTTTATATTTGTATTGAGAAATTTATTTAGAACTGCGTTTCCGAAGGAGCCTGTGCCTCCTGTTATCAGTAATATTTTATTTTTTAGCATTTATTTTCCTGAAATTAATTAGTTCGAATAACATTTTTTAAAAAATCATAAATTTTATTAAATCTGTCCTGTTGATCTCTATATTCATTCAAGACTTTAAGACCTCGTTCAGTCAAACTTTCAAGAAGCTTTTCATCTTTTGCAATTTCAATAAATTTCAATGCAGCTTCTTCTAATTCAAACGGATTAATATATAAAGCTGCATTTTTACAAATATCCCTTGCAAATTTTTTATCGGCTGCAATGAGTGGTTTTTTTGAAGAAAAAGCTTCAAGATAACTTGCAGAAAAAGTTTCTAAAATACTTGGAACAAATATAATATCTGCTTTTTCATATAACCCTGAAGCATCAGCGTAATTAAAAGGTCCTATATTCTTTATTTTATCAGCGACAGAATATTTATTTGCTTTTTTTTCAATTTTTTCCCACATGTCTGAGTTTTTTTCTAAAGTCAATATAAATTCAAAATTCATATGTGGAGATAATTCTATCAAATGTCTTGATAACTCAGGTATGCAATCAAGGCATTTATGCGGGTAGGCAGCGGACGGGCAAAAAACCTTGATCCTATTACTATCAATTTTTTTAACAGACTTACTTGAAAAATACTCATTAAATTCGAGACCGATAGAATTAGAAACAACTTTTATTCTTTTCTTATCTATTAAATATTTCTTAGCAAATTCAAAGGCAGCTGTATTTGTTTGAAAAATCCAAAAATCCGCCTTTAAAGAATAATAACTTCTATAAACAATAAGTAGCAATTCTCTAACAATTTGAATTTTTGTTTTTCCCATACAAACTGCCTGAAAGCTAGGATGTGTTATATAAGCGTTGCTTATCCCCATAATATGAGGTTTATTAAATTTAACATAAGATGGGCCAGCCATTGTAAAAACACAATCTACATTAAATTTATTGCTAATATTGAAAAGTTTTTTTCGCATTTTTAAACTTTTTGCAGGTGACTTGCTTAAAACAAAAACGGAATTTTTTTTTATATTCCATCTTTCTAAAATTTCATTAACTTGAGGGGATACAGCAAAAATAAAATTTTCTTGATTTTTAATTAAGGCATGTTTAATAAAAATAGCCGAATTTTTAACCCCTCCTCCAACAACATTTGTTGTACAATTAAATAATATTAAAGGTTTCAATAAATTCTCCATAAAATTTTAGGCATTTTCGATAACTTTTTGATAAAGTGAAATACAAAAATCGAGGCGTTCATCATTTTCAATATAACTCATAAGCTCTCTTTTTTTCCTCTCTTTATATTCAGATTTAAAATTTCTTGTTCCATCTTTTCTTTTATCATTTTTCAGATTTGTGTATGTATCATCGATACATTTAATTATTGTATCATGATCGGGAATAGGAATTTTGAGTTGGTTTGAAACTGTTTTAATAAAAATTTCAGGACTGTTTATTAACAAATCAAATGAAACCACGTTAATTTTATCAATATTTGATAAAACAAAACCATAATAAGCTATATAGTCATTCACGTCGTAATTAAATGCTTTCCTAATATCCCCCCCCCCCCCTCTATCCTTTTGAGTAAAGACGAAGGGATAGATTGTTTGGGGTCTCTAATCAATACAATAACAGGGATATCATATTTCAAAGCTTTTTTTAATGAGGCTATGGTATGAATATGTGTAACGATTTTTTTGTCAGGTAAAACTCTTTTGACAAGATTGGCGGCAAATGTATTACCGCTTCTTTGAAAAGCCGTTATGTGAATATCAGTATATCTATCTGGTAATTTATAATATTTCCCTTTAAATCTCAAAAACAGATAAAAGGTATATAGCAAAGGTGATTTTCTGATAAAAGAACGGAGATTAATCATAAATTATTCCTTTCGCCAACTTATCCCATTCTCTGACTGTAGAATCGATGGAAAATCGTTCGACATCAAATGCATATTTTTCGTTTACCGGCTTATCTTTCATAAAATCCATCATAACCGAGGCAAGTTTCTTTTCAATCGTGCTTATGTTTTTGCTGAAATCCATTTTTTCTTTTCGAAACGGTTCGACTAAAACACCTTGTTCGTTTTGATAAGGATAAGAGACTTTTGCACTGATATCTAATTCAGGAGCAATAATTTCTCTCGGCCCGCTGATGCAGTCGGTAGAAACAATCTTTGTACCCACAGCCAATGCTTCAATCAAAACGTTGGGCAGACCTTCATACAAGCTTGGGAAAACAAAGCAGTCCGCCTTTTTAATAACTGGAAATACGTTATCAACATTGCCCGCCATTAAAACTTTTTTCCGAATGCACAGATCGTCACTCAACCTTTCCAATTGGTTTCTGAGGACACCTTCCCCCAAAATAATCAAAAATGCATTTGGATAGTTTTTAGCGACAAGGCTGAAAGATTTGAGTAAGTGCCATTGGCCTTTCGCATAATTAAGCCTAGCTATATTCAGGAAAACGAATTTTTCTTTCGGGATTGTAATTTCTGAGTTACTCAAAGACAGTTGCTGATAATGCTTTATATCATGTGTATTGTAAATGACGATTGTTTTATTGATTTTATTTTCTTTGAGATTCAGTTCCATTTTTTTTGTTATAGCGTGGGTATAAGCTGCCCTTCGATACAAAAATGCCAAAATTTTTCTTTTCATGTAGCCAAATCTGTAAATATCACTATGCACACTCAGGATAACTTTTTTAGGATATTGTACTGAAAGCATTGTGAAAAAATTCGCATCAAACATAAAAGAAATAATCAGATCAGGATGATATTCTCTTTCAATTCTTTTTATAAAACGTATCCTTTTCAAGGCGTATATCAGCTTGGAGCAAAATACTTTCCCAGGCTTTTCATTTAATGAAAACCTTTTAAAGTAGGATTCATGCTCACTATCTGAGTTGTAAAATGTCAAATAAGCCAATTCGTAATTTTTTGATAGCTCATTGCCCAAAATAATTGCTATCTTTTCTGCACCGCCCCCTTTTTGAAAAGAGGGAATAATAATTAAAATTTTTTTATCTTTATAATTCACAATATTCCTCATTTTTGTATGTATCTAGAAACCATCTCGGCCCATTTTTTCATTATAGAATCGACAGAAAGGTTTGCAGTGATTTGCCTGGCATTAGCACCTAGTTTATTCGCCTTTTGAGAGCAATCTATCAACTCAATCAACGACTCTACAAACGCTCCATGCTCTTGGCTGGAGATCAAAACTCCATTTTTACCATTTACAATTATATCCGCAGGACCTGACGGGCAATCAAAACTGAGCACGGGTAATCCAGCAGCCATTGCCTCACATAGTGCATTGGGAAAACCTTCCCAATATGAGGTAAACACAAAAATCTTTGCCTGCTTAAGTAGAGACAGTGGATTTTTAACATGTCCTGTTAAAATAACCTTACCGTTAAGCCCATAATCTTGAATTTTTTCTTCTAACCTTGTCCGGAGATTACCTTCGCCAACAATATAAAGCTTCCAGTCTGGCCTGAGGCTTGAAACCTTTTTGAAAATTTCCAGCAACCTGTCATGCCCTTTGGCTTTTGTCAGCCTTCCCACAGTAATAATAGCATTCTTATCAAGAATAATTTCTGCATCAAAATCAGTTCGATTATCATCATTCAAAAGAGGATTAGGAATAATTTCAATAGACAAATCATATTTTCGGCTCATAAACCAATCATGAATGGACTTAGTTTGAACTACTAGGCAATCGCACAAAGGATATACAAGTCGACGGGCAAGTTTCCAGTACCAGGCAAGCGGCAAATACTGTGGATGACTCCGTTCTGAAATAATCAGGGGCAAATCAAGTCCCAAAGATACAAGTCGGGTCATGATATTGGTTTCATCCTGAAAAGAAATGACTATATCAGGGGAAAGGCGGCCCAGATTTTTACGAAAGTCAAAAAGCTTGAGCAAAACGAATCGATGTCGTGTCCCATCCTGGGCACTGACCCGATTGACTAGCACATGCAAAGGATATGCACATGGCACATCACGCCTGGCAAGAGTCATCAGGTAAACATCATGTCCTTGCTCGGCCCAATAGTTGGCCATCAAGGTAATGACCCTCTCTGCACCGCCATAGCCAAGATGAGAATTAACAAGGACTATTTTCATTTGATAGTAGTACTTTCAGCTATGTCAAATAAAAAATCTTCTAAAATAAATTCCTCAGGCCTGACAGGCAAATCGTGCCAATTAAGTTCTGAATCAAAGTATCCATGGCAATCTTCATAAACACGACCTGGAGTAAAACAATAAGAAATTTCTACAATCATAGGCATTCCATCATCACTATATACGAAATCCATGGCACATGATTGAGATCTGATTTTCTTTGCAACTGTAAATGCAATTTTAATGGACTCTTTAGGGAATTGGTCAATTTCGTAGGAAAATACACCACTCCCTGATGCACGAAAATCATCACTTCTGCAATACCTTCTCATACAAAAACACCTGTCACCAATAACAACCAAGCGATCATCATATTGGTTGTTTGGGATAAAATCTTGAAAATATAAGTAATTTTTTTGGACCTGCAGTTTAGATTTTGTAGCAGGATGACTTGCAATTAACATTAAAGTTTTGAAAATCCGCAACAGATTGATTATATCTTTGTCTCTTTTAAACCGCCAGAAGGCTTCATCCAAAATAGATTTTCTGGTTCTGCTCCCAAAACCTCTCCCAAATGCTGTTTTCAATATTTTTTCAGCTTGAACACGATTTTTCACAAGTTGTACATTTTTTGAGCCAGCTCCGTTTCTAAGCTTAAAAACCTTAGGAAAGTTTGAATTATCTAACCATTTCATTGCTGATTCACAATCAAAAAAACAATGAGTAGGTACCAAAGGCAAATTATGGGCTTCCAATAAATACTTTTGTCCTATTTTGTCGTCAAAATGCCAAGATGTATTTGAATTGGGGAACACTTTTTTTCCTGCTGACTCCAATGCAAATACGAGCTGTCGAGCAAAAAGCTGGTCCCGATATTCATTCTGATGCCAATGCCACATAACCCCATCACAATCCGCAAGTTGTTTTATGATATCATCAGCATAAGCATTAACTACCTTGAATGGAATATCATGCTTCTGGCAATACTCTATCCAACATTCTGAAAAGCTACTTTCCCTGTGATGAATTGCAATCATTTTAATTTCTTTCCTTTACATACTTTTAAACAAGAGAATATAAATTTACCACATAAGGCACAAATTTATAATAATTTAGTCCAAAAAACTAATCATAGCAAAGTATATCAACAGCCCATTTTTCTATTCCATTAATTCGACAAATTTTTGTTTCAATTATCTCCATAGCTTTTTTTGTTAAGGAGACTCCTTTTTGATAGTTTTTTTGGACAAAATTAACAATCGGGTTGCAGCCTTTCCAAGACATAGTTCTTGCCAACCCCAAAACTTTTTCAACACTATCAAGGAATTCACCTTTCCAGTGATTTTCCAATCGTCCCCAGACTCTTTCTATAGGATTATATTTGCTGTGATACGGCGGTTAGTAGGCTAAACTTATATTTACGGAATACTTATTTGGAAATTCAACCAGCCGTTTCATACTTCTTCTGCTGTTATTTTCAGGCCCATTGTCAAGATTTAATACTATGGTATGCGGATCATAATCATCTTTGATCTTTGGCCATAAATGTTCAAATATATCAACCATAAAATCTGCTGTAACATTACTCTCACTAAAGTAGAAAAAGGTCTCATCTGTAGCTGGATTGATATATCAAAAAGCTTTAGTATTTATCAGACTTAAAATCATGGTCACATGCACGAAGACAATGACGATTGTAACCTCCTCGTGAAAACGGCCCAACTTTGGCTGCAACTTTTGCATCCATTGAAAGCCTTAAAACACCTAGGTCCGAATCTGCTATTGCGTTGATACCAATGGGGCCTCTTTGGAGTATCCTTTTTCTTCAATAAGCCTCCTGCGTACTTCTTTTGCTGTTATTGGCGAATACAGCTGAGTAGATCGAAATGTCGGATCAGTTTGGCAACAGGGGTTCAACAATATTTTTTATATCTTCAAGTAAAGATGGAAATTTTTCTTCTAAAGGTTTACGGCCTCTTCCTAAAAAATTATCAATACAGGTTATACTAGATTGAAATTCTTTGATACCTTTACGAATTGTATCATGGTTCCATCCAAGCTCCTTAAGAGCTCTTCTTTGACCACCTTTTCCCATTAGTAACACAACAGAGCCATAAACAACATTCTTTCTGCACCTTTTAATTTTGCTCGGGTTTCGTTTAAAAAAATTTTAATTCTGGTGTGATATTAATTAACTGTTCTTGTGTAGTGTAAATATTATATGATCTGACTGAAGTATCCTTCTAAATATTAAAATTTCATGCTGAACATATATATTTCAAGCTAAAATGTCTTGTTTAAATTTACATATACAAGTTAAAAACAAATGGACGATTTAAAGCCACAGGAAGAGGGGATAAAACCCTATCTATCTTTTGTGATTGAAAAGTTCTTCTTGTTGAGTGAAAAAAGATATCCCGCATATGAAGCAAGCAGTGGAATTAAAACCTTATCAAAAAATAATACAGCGAATAAATTGAAGAATACGACAATCAAAATAAAAAAAGTGCCAAATTTAAGTAGAATTATATCTTTGTTATTTTTGATATTCTTCATAAAAAGTAAGCTTTTTCTAATCAACAAAAATAAAAACCCAAAATAAAAAAAAATACCAAAAACACCTAAATTAGCGAGTAGTCCTAATAATGAAGAATGCGAGTAAGTATCCGGCTTTGCACCATATTGAGCTGAGAGATTACGAAAATTATCAAAACCTTTACCCCATAAAGGAGATTCCATCCACATTTTAAGAGCCGCAAATCCGAGATCGGCTCTCGCTTTATCATATCCATGCACTGACTCTAAGGTCAAAGCACTATATAATCGTTGTCCATAATAACTTTCGGTAAGATATTGAAACATTAAAACCATTATTAAAATAACCAAAACATAAAACGAAAATATCAGAAGTGGTTCCTTAAATATCTTTCTCCTAAACAATATTTTTTTTACATGAAACAATAAAACAAAAGCCATAAAAATCAATATTGACAAAAGACCCTTCTTAGAACCACTTAAAATAATTAAATAAAATAAAAAAGGCAGCGGTGATAAAAATATAAATCTATAAATTTTTGATTTAAAATAAAAAAAAAGTGTCGTAGAAGCCCACAAAGCACAAAAAGCCAAAATTGTTAATTGGTTGGCATTGCCTGCAGTCCCGTAAAGTCTGGAGTTACTGGAAGTATCTCCAAAAGTTTCATATAGCATTTTAGAAATCAGTACACTTTCTTTATTAAAATAATACAGAGCAAATCCCGATAAAAATAAGCTAAAAAGGACAATTAAAAATTTTTTTCTATTGTCTACATAATAAAAAATAATGAAAAAAATAATGAAAACTTTAAAAAACGCTATTAGAGTATTGTAATTAGACTGTGCGATACCCAATAAAAAACAAGAATAAAAAGAAAATACAAACAAACTAAAATAAAAAAAGAATGGGTAATCTAATTTCACCTTGAGCCTGTTATTAAACAAAAAATGAACAGGAAAATAAATAAGTAGCAATTGAGAAATTAGAAAGTAATATCGACTTTCGTTACCAAAAACATCGGAATAGCTGAAGTTAATAGCCACATAAAAATATACCCCAGCTAATAGTGCACCAACACCAAAATTCGGAAACTTTAATTTTTTATTATTTTCTATTTTCAATTTTATCTTTCAGTATTGTATTGAATAATTCAATATGTGATTCACATCTCAACATATTTTGTCTTTTGAATAAATATTTTTCAGGAACAATAATATCTTCGATTTTCAGAATATCATAAACTCTACCAATGCCTTTAACACGAAAGGGTAGAAACATATTAAGCAAGGCACTGGTTCTTTTCTTTTCACAAAATTCCAGCCAAAGATTCTCATACTTTTTTTCAGTTGTTAAAACATCTCTATAACTTTCAATGATCTGTAAAAAATTTTCTCTCTCTTTATCTGCGATTCTCAATACACCGCCCTGTTTAACAGATTGTGTATACGGAATGAGCTTAAAAGAAGATAATGTCATAGAATTTTTTACATACTCCAAACGAAAAGCATATCCCTGATTCCAACCATTAGGTGGATTTGGATGATCGAATATTAGGTTCCCTAAGCTATAAACAATAGGCTTGCCCTTATATACTTCGTAAGCACCCGGCACATGAGCATGATGGCAAATCACCGCATCTGCACCTTTTTCCACATAAAACCTGCAAATTTTTCTCAGCCCGGGTCGGGGATAAGGAAAATATTCATTGCCACCATGAATCGTAACGAACAAGAGGCCGACATTTTTTCGTAGATTTTCAATTAACAGGGAATTGTCTATGGGATCAAGCGGTGCTGCTCCACCACTTTCTTTTTCAGCAATACTGAATTCATGCTCGGCAACAGCAATATACCCAACCTTAATCCCATCTTTTTCAATAACTAACGGCTGCTGTGCTTCGTGCAGACTCTTTCCAGCACCACATGTAGACACCCCAACCTTGCGACACGCATTCAAGGTCTCTTCCAGGCCTTTTTCTCCAAAATCCAGAATATGATTATTCGCCAGACCCACTACAGAAAATCCTGCATCAGCTAAGGCATGGATGCAGTCAGGATGTGCTTTGATGTTTGGGCCGGATTTTTTTATGGGCTTACCAGTAATAGATAGAGGTGTCTCAAGGTTGACGAATGAGATATCTGATTCGAGAATGTCATCCATCAGATTGCCAAAAATAGATTTTCTTTTTTCTAACACAATGTTTTCATATCTTCGGCAAGGAGCGTAATCACCAGCAAAAAAAATTTTCATATATTTTCATTTATCTTTAAATTGAGGTTTCAAGTAAAACTGTTAACTTTTTGTTTTTATGAATACTTGATTTATAGTACCACATAAATATTTGCCAAGCATTTTAGGATTCTTCCAGGCGATGAATGCTATCAGAACACAAGTAAATAACGAAATAATAAAAAAATTAGACAGTGGAGTTTCATTTAATCCATTCAGAATTTTTGAAAAAATATAAATAATTATTAAAATCACTAAAGATATCTTTAACCCTGCAAAAACAGGCGAAAAAAAAATTTCTCGAATTCCTTTATTAAATATCCTTTTGACCAGAACAAGCATAATAGTATAATTAAACAAAAAACTAATGGACACCGCTATTGATGCCCCCACAATACCAAAATAATATGCACCGATAGAAACAGTAACTAAAAGAAAAATTACATATATAAATTTTCGTAGCGAATTTTTATATACTAACCCCTTAGCACGTATAACAGAGTCGGCCATACGGCTTGATGAACTAAAGGGAAGAACTATGAACATGATCTGCAATGGGAACACTGCCTCAAGCCAATTATTACCCAATATTATCAAGACGACTTCCTTTGAAAAAAAAACTAAAAAAACAGCCAGAGGCATTAAAACCGAGTTAACAACTCCAAGAGAGTTCTGATATATCCTAAAAAGACGATCGTGTTCGTCTTGTATTTCTGACATGGCAGGAAACATTATCTTGTCTAAAATATTCCCCAAATACATACTTGGTAAAGTTTTAATCCTGAATGCCCTTTCAAAAACACCAAGCAACCCAGGTGTAAAAATTTTTCCTAAAACCAAGATTATCCCTTCATTTCCCATATAGTTATTTATTTTGAGAAGGATGATACCAAACCCGAACGAAAACAATTCTTTCCATTCTTTAACATGTAATTTAAAAGAAAATTTTATTGGTGCAAAACTGAAAAAAGCAATAGTACTTAATAGAGTGGTGGTTAAAGAAGCTACAACCAATGACCACACACCCAAATTGTGATAACCACACAGTATCCCTACCGTATAACCAATAACAGATGTTACCATAGTAATTGAAGCAGTATATTTAAACTGAAATTCTTTTTCAAGCAAGCTTATAGATATTCCGCTAATTGAATGTAATACAACATTAACACCAATTACCTTTATCAAAAATTCTAATTGCGGCTGGTTAAAAAATAACGCGATTATGTTAGCTGAAAAAAAGAGCATAATAAATATGGCAAAACCAATTACGAATCCACCCTGTAATGCCGCATTCATATGTTTTTGTGTGATATTTTTGCGTTGTATAAGAGCCGCACCCATCCCACCTTCACTGAAAATTGTACCAATACCTATAAAACTACCTGCCATTGCCATCAAACCAAAATCATTTTTACTTAACAAGCGAGCCATTGTGGCAATATATGCAAATTGGGCTACTACCTGAATGACAATTTGAAGAGTTTGCCAGAAAGCAGCACTTTTTAGTTTGCTTGCAAGTGTCATAAAATACTATCAACTATCTTGCCAAGAACATGGAAAAAAGGCATTTTTTTTGATCTTTTTTCCCAATTTTTATCATATTTGATTTTTGATTTTTTAAATCTACTGGGTGTTCCTCCAATTGTATGACTGTTTGTAAGATCCATATATTCTGGAACTTCAAAATGTGGCAATAAAAATTTCTCCGTAATTTTGTTTATTATTTCTTGTGGTTTTTTAGATAACTCTTCGTATTTGATCTGTATTATATCTTCCTTTAAGATTTTTTTTATTTGTTGTTTGAGAAAAATATCATGAAATTTAGTTCTGATTAGAATTTCATAAGCACTGCTTTTTTCCCTTCCAAATTTCTGTGCCCATTTTAATTTTGACAGTACGACAGCACGGATATCTCTTTTCAGATAAATTATTTTAATATTATATTTTTTGTTTGTTTTATACAGTTCGATACCATGTTCGATATGTTTAGAAGAATCTATAAGTATATCAGAATCCGTTTCTTCAAATATTGCATCATAAATTTCATTTATTAGTTTAATTACTTTTTCATTAAACTCTTTTTTTTTATTTTTTTCAGTTTCAGTATCATTTTTTTTTATTTTTTTTAAAGATGTGTTTTCAATTTTGACTTTTTTCTCTTTTAAATTATCTAATACTTTTTTCCAAAATTCACAGTCAATTATACTCTTACCACATGTGCAAGTCCAATTCCAAGTTTTCCCCCATTTACCTTTATATAGATGAGAATCTAAATGATGCAATTCTCCAACAGAAATTGTGTTTGGTGCATTAGAAAAAATATTATCCAGAAGTGTAGAACCTGAACGTACATCGGACATAATGTATAAAATTGTTTTATTCATAAAAAAATTTTCCTATAGTTATTTTGAAAAACCTTTGCATAACTCTCAAATTTTCGGGTCAACCCCTTTTTTATGGAAAGTTTATGTCGTAATTTTTTATAAAATTTTTCTCCTAAAGAATAACTTATTTGAGTTTATTTTTTCTTAACCTGTTTTTAATAACTTCGTTCCCCTTGACTTACAAGCTTTGCTTTGCCTCTGTGTTCCAATAGAACTTCTTTCTTAAGTATTCTGTAAAAAGGTTGTCTCTGATGCTATATATAATCCGTTATCAGCTAAAGTCGACACTATCTGAGATGGCGACAAGCTTTGATAATCAAGGCTGTTGCATATTTTAAAATTTTGGCACGTTCATTATCTCCAAGTTTATCTAGAGGCTTATCTTTGATCTTCCTTCACGGTATCCTCCTTTTGCCATCTTTTAAAAGTACGAACTGATATATTTAATATTTCACAGACTTTATCTAAAGAGGCACCGGACGCATTAGCCTCTTTAATAAGAAAAACAGCATTTTTTCGATTTTCAATACTTATTTTTCTTCCTCTGACTCCCCCCAGATTGCCTGAGCTTTTTTTAAGAACCAATAACGCTGCTGTTTCTGGCAAGGCTTTGTCTTTACGATTCAACTCTTTTTCTAGACTTTTAATTTCTCTTTCAAGCTCTTTTTCTTTACTGCGGTCTTTCTTATGATCGCTCTCTTTAAAACCTGTTTTAAAAGATTTATACATTCAGACTTCCATTCTTTCAATTCCTCAAGATAGAAGCCATGGCTTCTGCAATATTCACTTTTTTGTACTTCATTCATTGAGAACGTTAAAACAAGAATATCAAACTTTTCTTCAGGCTTTAATTTTTTTGAGTTCTTCTTATTCGTAGGAAAACCTTTAAATTTATTGGATTTATTTAACCAGTTTTTTAATGTTGATGCTAGAATAGCTGCTTCTCTTGCTATGAAATTAACAGAATTTTCCGGATTTGACAGGAACTTTTCTACAATAACTTTTTTAAGCTGATCTGAGTACTTTGCATATCCTACCATTTTTCTTACTTTCTGCCACATGACTTAAATTTTGTTTTTTAACTCATGTGGCAACTATTCTGACACAGGGGGCTTTAGTGGTCTCAATTTCTTCCGTTTTGATAATATTCCGAGATTCTTTTTAAAATTCTCACAAATTTTCCTTGTACCAATCTATTGCCGCTCCAATTCCTTTTTCAAAACTCCAATCAGGACTATAACCTAACATCTCTTTAGCTTTAGAGATATCAGCATTGCTGTGTTTTATATCACCTTTTCTTTCAGGGCCAAACAAAGGCTCAATTTTTTTACCAAGAGATTTGCAAAGGGAGTTGTATACATCTATCAAATATTCTCTACCACCATAGGCGATATTAAAAGCTTCTCCTGCTGCTTCTGATGGTGCTTTACATGCCTTCAAATTTGCTTCTATTACATTCTCAATATAAGTAAAATCTCTACTATGCCTGCCATCACCGTTTATTGTTGGTTGTTCATTATTCAACAATTGCTTAATAAACTTTGGAATAACTGCTGCATAAGATCCATTTGGATCTTGTCTTCTACCAAAAATATTGAAGTATCTTAATCCATAAGTATCTAATCCATAAAGCTTTGTATAAAGCTTTCCATATTCTTCGCCTGCCATTTTAGTTAAGGCATATGGAGATAAAAGATTACCTTCTTTTCCTTCTTTCTTTGGAAGTTCTGGTTCATCTCCATAAACAGAAGAGCTGGATGCATAGACAAATTTTTTAACTTTTTTTTGTCTGGCAGCTTCCATCATATTTAGCGTTCCTTTAAGATTAATTTCTTCATAAAGTAAAGGCATTTCAATGCTCCTGGGTACACTTCCCCAAGCTGCCTGATGTAAAACATAATCTACTCCGGTGCAAGCATCTATACAAACATTTAAATCTCTTATATCACCTTTGATAAAGGTATAATTTGGATTATCTATAAATAAATCTATATTTTCTTTTTTACCAATTGAAAGGTCATCAAGACATTTAACCTTATAACCTTTATCCAACAAGACCTCACATAGATTAAAACCTATAAAACCTGCACCTCCTGTTACTAAAAACACGCTTTGCTTATCAAATTCTATATTCTCATATCCCATAACACGCACTACCTTTCTTAAACATTTCTAGACTTGAGACCTTCACATAACTCTTAAAATTTTCATTTTTTCGATAGGTTCTAAAAACAGGCACTTTTTTTTATAAAAAATCAGTTAAATCAGCTTCTTTTCCAATAAAAAGTAACCGATAAAAAAACTATAAGCTGCCTCAAAAGATTCATGAATTTTAAAAATTATAAACGGCTGTCCACATCATTTTTGGGGAAAAGATGTTTTAAGTCAAAAATTATATTTTCAGATTTTCCAAATTGTCTTATTTTTTCAATTCCCATATTTTTAAAATCATCGTGTGCAACTGCAAGGATAATTGTGTCATAGGTATTTTCTTTTAGTTCTTTTGTCAGTGAAAGTCCATACTCATGTAAAGCTTCATTTTCGTCAACCCATGGGTCATAAATATCTATTTCTGCATTATAGTCTTTGAACTCCTCTATCATATCCTCAACTTTTGTGTTTCTTAAATCAGGGCAGTTTTCTTTAAAAGTAAGGCCCATAATAAGTATATTTGAACCATGAACATGAATTTTTTTCTTAACCATTTCTTTAACAACTCTTGACACAACATAAGCACCCATTTTGTCATTAATTCTTCTTCCTGCAAGAATAATTTCAGGATGATAGCCTATTTCCTGTGCCTTGAAAGTAAGATAATAGGGATCAACTCCAATACAGTGGCCCCCCACAAGTCCTGGTTTGAAATTAAGAAAATTCCATTTTGTTCCTGCTGCTTTTAATACTTCTTCTGTATCTATTTTCATTTTATCGAAAATAATTGCAAGCTCATTAATAAGTGCAATATTCAAATCTCTTTGTGTATTTTCAATTACTTTGGATGCTTCTGCTACTTTTATTGAACTTGCTTTGTGGGTTCCTGCAAGGATTATTTTTTTATAAATATTGTCTACAGTTTCTGCTGTTTCTGGCGTGGAACCTGAAGTTACTTTTACAATATTTGTAACTCTGTGTTCTTTATCTCCGGGGTTTATTCTTTCGGGGCTGTATCCTGCAAAAAAGTCTTTATTGAATTTTAGTCCTGAAACTTTTTCAATTTCTGGTATGCAGACTTCTTCTGTTGCTCCGGGATATACTGTTGATTCATAAACTACTATGTCGTTTTTCTTTATTATTTTGCCAAGCATCTGGCTTGCACTTACAAGAGGACTTAGATCAGGTGTTTTGTTTTTATCTACCGGGGTTGGAACTGTTACTATGAAAAAATTTGAGTCTTTTAAGTCTTCAAGATTGTTTGTGTAGGTTAGTTTGGTTGCAGTGGCAAGGTTTTCAGGTTCTACTTCAAGGGTTGAATCTTTACCTTTTTTTAACTCTTCTACCCTTTTTTTGTTTATATCAAAACCTTTTGTTTCAATTATTTTGCCAAATTCCACTGCCAGGGGAAGGCCTACATAGCCAAGGCCTATTATTGCTATTTTTGGATTGATCATTTTAAGCCTGTTTTTTGATTGGGGTTTCGGATTTCTTTATTTTATTTTTATTTGTTTGTTTTTGGAGGGCCTTCGGCCTGATTTTTTTTGCCGCTAATTTCGCTAATTTGCTCTAATTTTTGCTTTTTTTACAAAAAGCTTTGTAAAAAAAATCTAATTTAAGTTGTTTTTGGGTTATGGCTTTTTGCAAAAAAGGCCATTTGCGTAAATTCGTGTCATTCGCGGCAAAGTATTTTAGATCTATTTTAATTTAAGAATTTGATATATTTAATAATATACATTCCCAAGCTGGAGCTTGGGAACGAGCTGAAGATTCACAAAAATGATGTCAATTATGAAACGATTGTTCGCATTTTTCATATAGACTTTCCGGTGCAATATCAGCACCATTTGGCCAGGCAATAGTACCACCATCAATAAAAGCTTGTTTGAATAGCTTAAGGTCTTTTAGAGATGAAAAGACAGGGCCTTTGTTAAGATAAGATGAAAAGTCAATATCCCCTGATATTTTATCATCAAAAGTAATTCGAAAGGTATAATCGCCCTTATATTCAATTGATACAACATCATTCATATTCCACATATTTATCCTCCTTAGTCTAACGGAGCTATTTTGTTTATTTTTTCATAATTTCTTACAGCATCCCAGGCTTTCTCAAGCTCAAAAATATTTATATCAACCCATTCCCGAACAAGTTTTGTCGCTGTTCTTGAATTTAGATTCCCTTTTAAAATATTCCCCTGAAAATCAAAAACAGCTTTATTCCCTTGATATTCTGCATGAAAGTGTGGTGGATTATGTTCATCATAAAACATTCTGATTATAATTCCAAAAAATCTGCATATTTCAGGCATTTTTAATTTTCCTGTTTTTCTCGAATTTTGTTTTATTATTACAAATATTTAATAAATTTCAATTGTTATGGAGATGTATCTAAATTATGGTATTTGCCTGTTTGAAAAAATCTATGATAACAGAGAATCAAGATCTGTCAGATCAAAAACTTTTTTTGGCAGATAGTTTTTAAGAAAGCTTTCTGCATTATTCAGATCGCTCCAGGTATCTTTAAAAAGCTTGTCATGTGAGTTTTTTATATTGAAATCATTCATATATAAGATTCTGGTCTTCGGTTAGATTTTTTTGCCGCTAATTTTTCTAATTTTCGCCAATATGCTTTTTTCATCTCCAGGAGGCAATCAGAAGACAAGTCCCTTCAGTGCATGTTTCAGGCTTTAACTTTAATAATAATTTTATTGCAAAATATCTAAAACCTCATTTTTTTTACTTGCATATTTTATTTTATCTAAGGCTCTATCAATTGTATCAGAAGGAAGCTCGGATAATATTTTATCTTGCTCTTGCTCTGTTATATTAAATGTTTTCTTCATCAATTTCAAAATTACTTTTTGTTTATTTAAACCAAACTCTTCGTCATTATTTATGGGTTTATTTTTTAAATTATTTTGAATTGCTTCCATTTGACAAACAAATGAATGATATTCTTCGTCAGTTTCAAAACTTTCATCAAAAAAATCAGGCTGTTTATAACCATATACAATATTCAAACTGCTTATTGTTTTAAAATAAAAAGTATTATATAGAAGCTCAAAGTTACTAAAAACCCCTGTCATATAGCCAGCGAAATAATTCATAATATATATCATTTCATCTTCTGGTAGTTCTTCAAAGCTCCTGTAAATTATTTCTTTTCTTTTGCATTCTTCGTCATCTTCATGCGCCATCTTATAAAAAATTATTTCAATACCTCCTTTTATATCTATAACCTTCATAAGATATTCAAATTCAACATCTTTATACTTAAACTGCATTAAAAACGGAAAACAAAAAGAGCATTTCCAGTCATCATAGTGCTCACCTGACTCTCCGAACAAATCTTTTAATATTGTATACATTTTAGAAAGGCTTGGGTATATAAGATCTTTTGAGCGACTCAAAGACATAAAATGCATAAAATCTTCTTTGATCTGAACAGAATTACAACGCAGCGTACTATACTCTTCATCACTTATTCTTATGAGTTTATATATATTTTTATTCGATTCAATTTCAATAGAATTGTTTTTTATTGGTATGTATTGATTCTTTTTATTGTACTTCTTTATGGTTGATAAAATAATCTTTTTATTATCGTCTTCTTTAGAATTTTCCATTTGTTTGTTCACTTATTATTTGATTTGTATTGTATCAGGGTCGGACCAAAACAAGTGCCTGAATTTATAAAATAAAAGCTTTAAAAATCAATCTTTTTCAGTCTTAGAGCATTGCTTTGCTGGTTCCCAAGCTCTGGCTTGGGAACTATCAAAATTAGTATTTAATTATCAATTAGGAAATCTTCTTTTTGAAGACCGGATTGTCGCAAAATTGATGCAAGCGTACCTCTTGGTATTTCTTTCTTAGGATGTGGAATAATTACAATTCTGTTTTAACTTTTGTATTTTACATGACTGCCCTTTTGAGAAACTTCAACAAAACCATGTTTTATTAAAGTTTTAATAATTGTTTTTGATGAAAGCAATTTATACATTTATTGTATCTTCCCCAAGAAGCATTTCACCAATAGGCTGATATCCACTTAAATCTATCTCATCTTCAAAAAACAGTTCAACGGCTTCTTTTAATGAAACAACCGCCTCATCAATAGATTCCCCAAAACTTGCAACATCAACATTCAAGCATTGGGATATATAGTATTCGCCTTCTTTATAAATAACATATTTTATATTTTTCATAATTAACCCTTCATTTTTATTAATAATAACTAAACAAGCCTACATAATTCAAAAGATATTATCAATATTTTTACTGGTAGCTCTGGCTTGGGAACGAGCATGAGTTATTTTGTTATTATTTTAGGATGTTCTTGCGGTGCTGCCCAATTTTTTCTTTTCGCTTATAAAAAATCTTTCCAACCCGCTGGATGTGATCTGTTAAATCATAATTTTCAATATGATTATAGACTGAAAGATCAAAGGTATATGGTAACAAAAGATCATCAAGTTCAATGGCAATTTTATTCATGAGTATCAGGCTTAGGCCATCACCTTTTAAAGTTAAATCAATATCCGAACCATTTTTATAATTTCCCTTTGCTCTGGAACCATAGATAATAACCTGCTCAACCTGCAAATATCTGCTGAATACATTTTTAATAGATTCTATTGTTGTTTGTTTTAGTCCATAGCACATAATAAAATCAGTGCTTAAGTCATGCCGGACTGCAAATTTTCCAGTCGGCTTTTCAATTGATGAAAAAGTGGGTAATAAACGACTGTAACAGCTTTACAGATTTCTTCTGCTGTCTCTTCATTATAAGTATGCGATGTTTGATTTCGGCTTTTCAGCATATCCATCCAGCCATCACCATTTTCAATGAGATTTAGATTAAAGGCTTTTCTAATAGTGTCTCTTGAACCAAAAAGATCAGTCTGCCCCTGGTATTCGAGAAAGTCCTTCAATGTATTCCAGGCAAGCTCAAAAGTATATTCAAAGGCTTTAACAAGTCCTTGATTTTCAAGCTCTGACAACTCTCCCTTATCAATAAATTTTTTTAACTGGCTCAAGGCTTTTTTATAATTTCCAAAACGCTGTTCCCAGCGGATATCTTTATTCTTTAATGTCATCTAAACAGTCCTTTTTTTAGAAAAACATTTGTGTATCAGGGTCAAAGCGAAACTAGTGCTTAAATTTAGGTGCGACCCATTTTTTTTATTTTTTGTTATCCATGTAATTGTTGGACGGAGATTGAATCTGTCCATACGGGGATCCTGATAATTATAGGGCGGATATGGAATCCGCCCCTACGGGCATCCGTGTATTTTTACTGGTTTTAAATTGGATTTATTTGTTTTCCAAAGACAATTTTGCCTGATTTTGAAGGTATGAGACTTCTTATTTATCTTCGCTATTATAGTCAAACTGCCCTAGTTGCTCGGCCAGTTTTTTTATTTCGTTTTTTATCTCATCGTGTTCTTTAATTTTTAATTTTAAAAAGCTTAGGGTAAGTCTTCCCAATTCTTCAATTCCGTGGGGAGTAAGCTTGTATGCATAGGCTGATTTTCTTTTTGAGCTTTTAAATCTTTCAACTTTGATCATTCCCTTTTCTGTTAAATTGGAAATGCAATAATTGATTTTGCCAAGGCTTACTTTCATTTCTTTCATCATTTCCCGCTGGGACATCTCTGGGTTTGATTTTAAAAGATTTAAAAGTTTAAGTCTTATTTGGTTATCTATATTTGATTTTTGGTTTAGTTTTGACATGGTTTTTTTATGTTGCCGTGTTGGCTGGGACCTGGTCTGCCTTTGGCTGATTTGTTGTGTTTTTACATTCCCAAGCTAGAGCTTGGGGAATGAGCCGAATGTGCCTGTCAGCTTCTCCCTGCTAGTCTAATTGGAGTTTGAAAATTGGTATGGGTTTAGATAGCTCCGCCCTTTGAATTACATTCAATTTTTTTGATATTCCCGGGCTAGAGCCTGGAAACCAGACTACCTGGGCAGTCTGACTTGTTGTAATTAGGTTCCCGGGATTGTGGCCTGGGAACTGGGTTGAGTATTTCTTTTTATTTATTTTATGTTCACGGCTTGAACACGTATAGGATTATTTTATTTTTGTCAAATGTAATTTGATGTTTTTTTTGGTTTTATGTTTCTGGGCTGGGGCTTGGTAATAGCTCGAGACTATACTTAGATTCTCTGGGACTTGAAAACGAGCCCGGGGTCTTAGAATAGTTATATTGTTTGACTTTAAACACGAATTTATCTATCCATTTACACTGATAAAATTTAGGGAGATAAAATGGAATCTCAGTTTTCTGGTAATAAATGGCTGACCTTTGTGCTTGTTGCGTTTGGGGTTTTTATGTCTACTCTTGATGGTTCAATTGTAAATATAGCTCTTCCTGCAATTTTAGATGATTTTGATGAAAGACTTGCCATAGTTGAATGGGTGGTGATGATTTATCTTTTGACCATTACTTCTTTTCTTTTGGCGTGTGGAAAACTTTCAGATATTTATGGTCATAAAAAAATATATATAATAGGACTTTTGCTTTTTTCCTTGTCGTCGTTGATGTGCGGACTTTCTACTAATATTTATTTTCTTATTTTTTCAAGAATGTTTCAGGGGTTTTCTTCAGCAATGATAATGGCCTGTACTCCTGCACTTCTTGTTTTTTCCTTTCCAGAATCAGAAAGGGGAAAAGTTTTTGGAATAAATGCAATGGTGGTTGCCTTAGGACTTACCTCAGGTCCTGCAATTGGGGGATTGTTTGTAGATCTTTATTCATGGAGAATGATATTTTTTATAAATGTTCCCATTGGAATTTTGGGTGCCATTGGCTCGTATTTTATACTTAAAAACTTTAAACTAAGCACCCAGGACAAGGATTTTGACTTTAAAGGTTCTTTTTTTGCGGCAATTTCCATTGGAAGTTTTCTTCTTGTGCTTACCCATGGTTATGAATGGGGATATAAATCATTTAAATTAATAGGTTTTTCTTTGGTGTTTTTAATATTTTTCACTTTGTTTTTATTTAATGAAAAAAATGTTAAAAATCCAATACTTAACTTAAAAATATTTAAAAACAGAATGCTTTCAATCACTTCTTTATCCAGTACTATTCTTTTTATGATTTTATTTATAATTATTTTTCTCATGCCTTTTTATCTTATAAAAGCAAAAGGTCTGGATTCAACTACCTCTGGATATATAATGATGACACCTTTTGCTTTTCTTTTTGTTGTTTCACCAATATCTGGAAATCTTTCTGATTATCTTGGATCAAGAATTCTTTGTACCCTTGGGATGATAATTATATTTTTTGGAGTATTGCTTTGTGTTTTTCTAGATATTGATTCATCTATTAAAGATGTTGTGTTAAGACTTTGTCTTATAGGAATTGGAACTTCAATTTTTGTATCTCCAAACAGTGCTGCTCTTATGACTTCCATTCCAGAAAATATAAAAGGAACAGGAGGGGCAATTATGGCAGCTGCAAGAAACCTTGGAATGGTTCTTGGAATTGCAATGGCAGGCTCTTTGTTTAATTTTTATTTTAAATCTGCCTCAGGTGGAAAAAACCTGAGCAATTATTCCCCTGAAATGAATCCTGCTTTTATTGAAGCATTTCAGTTCACCATGACAGCAACCGCTGTTCTTGCCCTGTCTGCGGCTGTAATCACAGCATTCAGAGGAAAAGAACTTAAACGACATGGGAGGAAATAAAATGAAAATCACTATTGTTGGAGGTTTTGGCTTTGTAGGAAAAAATATTATAAATGAATTAATTAAAAAAAATTATGAAATTGTTTCAATAGATATTGCAAAACCTGAGTTTGAAATTAAAAACTATAAATATGTTTCTGCTGATACAAGTGCAAAAGGAGATTGGCAAGAAGAAATAAAAACTTCAGATGCTGTAATAAATCTTGCCGGAGCAACCATTTTTAAGTTTTGGACTAAAAAATATAAAAATCTTATTTATAATTCCAGAATTCTTACAACTCAAAATATTGTTAATGCCATTGATGAAAACAGGGAAACTGTTTTAATAAACACTTCTGCAGCAGGTTATTATGGAAATAGAAATAATGAACTTCTTAATGAAGAAAGTTTACCTGGAAATGGCTTTTTGTCTAAAGTTTGTATTGACTGGGAAAAAGAAGCCTTAAAAGCAAAAGAAAAAAATACCAGGGTTTGTATAATGAGATTTGGAATTGTTCTTGGAAAAGATGGAGGAGCCTTGCTTCAGATGCTTCCATTTGCAAAACTTATGCTAAATCCTGTTCTTGGTTCTGGAAAAAACTTTTTCCCCTGGATTCATATTAAAGATTTGGCCAATGCCTGTGTTTTTCTTCTTGAAAACAAAAATGCAAATGGAGCTTTTAATTTTACTTCTCCAGGGTTTTCTACTCAAAAAGAATTTACCAAAACCCTTGGTAAAGTACTTGGCAGGCCTGGGTTTTTATCAATTCCTGAATTTGCTATAAAACTTTTTGCAGGGGAATTTGGACAAAATCTTCTTATGAGCCAGAAAGCTCAGCCTGAAAATCTTTTAAACAGCGGATTTCAGTTTTCCCATGACAATTTAGAAAATGCTCTTAAAAATCTTTTATAACAAAATCTGACTCTTGGCCCGGGTTTTTCTGGTTTAAGAGTCAGGAATTTAAACTTTTGTATACAAAATCAATTGTTCAGGGTTTCTAAAGAATCATCAATCATTTCAATTAAAAGGATATTTGTTTCATTTTTTTTAATATTTTCAAGCTCTTTTATCCATTTGGATTTGTTTTCAGATAAAGACAGCAAATACAAAATATCACCTTTAATTTCAACAGAAGAATCCAAATAGTTTTCATAAAGTTTTTCTATAAGTTCTTCAAATAAATCTGCCGACTTTTCAATTAAATATTCACCAGCTACAACAGCACCAACCCTAAGACTCATAGTAGAAGCAAAAAATAAAGATACAAACCCTGAAAAAACCTTTTTTTCAGATAAAATCATTTCTGCAATTTCTTCTGCATTTCCCTGTTCAATTATATTTTGAAAATATTTGGAACTTAGCTCTTCTTTATTTTTTTCTTTAAAAACAACTTCTAAATCATCAATACTTAAATCGCCTACAAGTCTTTGAATTTCTTTATTATCTTTTTTTATTAAAAGACAGGGAACAGACATTACATTATATTTTTGAGAATAATAAAGACTGTGATCACAAAAATAAATATTTGTTTTTATTGTGTTTTTTTCTAAAAATTTAATCAAAGAATCCAAAGCTTTGGGACAATTTGGACACATTGATGATACAAAAAGATTTTGGTCAAATTCTTTTGATTGAGATTTTATTTGGGGTAAATTTATAAATTTTATAAAATAATCTAAAAGATGGCCCTCTGGAACTCCGTAAAAAGATAAATCATTAAATTCAATTTTAGAATTTTTGCCCTTTTTTACTTTAAAATCAATCCATGAAAATTGAGTTTTAAGTTCTTCCATAAAAACTTTTAAATTATCAAAAAAATCATCATTTCCTTTTATTAAATCCAGTTCTTTATTTTCAATATTTGCCTTATCAGATAAATCCATAATTTTACCTTTACTTTATTTGTTATTATTTCTAATCTTAAAAGTTGTTAATTGTTAACCCTTTATAAAGATATTTTTTAAACATGAATGTCAAATCTTTTTCAATAATGACTTTTAATATACGCTTTGGCCTTGCCAAAGATTCAGATAATCTATGGGAAGACAGAAAAGAAAGTGTGATTAAAATTATCAAAGAAAAAAATCCTGATTTTATAGGAATTCAGGAAGTTAATGATTTCCAGCTCAAATTTTTAAAAAAAAATTTAAAAGACTATAAAGTAACTGGAATCTACAATAAAAACAATCCACGCTGGCAGCAGCTTCCTGTTTTTTATAAAAAAACCTGGGAATGTATTTTAAGCGAACATTTCTTTTTAAGTGATACTCCCTATAAAGAAAGCAAGTTTACTGAAAGCCAATGGCCAAGACAAACTGTAACCACACTTTTCAGGCAAAACCAATCAATTGTTTCAATTACAAATGCCCATTTTGATTTTAAAGACAAAGTACAAGTGAAAAGTGCTGATTTAATCCGCCATAAATTGTCCTGCTTAAACAGTAAAATCCCTAAAATTTTATGTGGTGACTTTAATGCAGATCCTACGGGAAAATGCTATCATCAATTTATATTTAAAAATCCCCCTGAATTTAAAGATCCTTTTTCCACAATTCAGTCTGCAACTTTCCATGGATTTACAGGAGTTCCAAATACAGGAAGAATTGACTGGATTTTATACAGCGGAAATTTATCTCCAATTTCAAAAGAAATAATAAAATACAATGAAAACGGCAAATATCCTTCTGATCATTTTCCTGTATATGTAAAATTTAATTTAAATCCAAAAGACTAATCTTTTAAGTTTTTCAAATTAGTTTTTATAATGAGTTTTTGGCCGGGATAAATAAAATCCCTGTAATTAAGCTCATTCCATTCTAAAATATCTTTTGTTCTTACTTGAAATTCTTCTGATATTTTTATTAATGAATCGCCTTTTTGTACTGAATAATAAAATCTTGTGTGCTCTTCAATCCATTTGTTTTTGAGTTTTTCAAATTTTTTTAAAAACTTTTTAGTTTTAATATTTTCAGGGATCTTAATATCTACAGAACCTTGGGTTAAATAATCCCCAACAATTTTTGTATTCAATAATTTAAACTCATATAAAGACAAACCAAGGGCATGGGCTGGAATTGACCCTGGAATTGTGTTTTCCAGTTCAAGTTTTACTTCTTTAGTATTAAAAGGCTTATAATAGTCTGACTTTGCCATTGAAAAACCAAATTTATCTCTATTTTCAAAAACAATTTTGGCGGCAATTATTCTAAAAACATATCTCATGGTTTCTTCAGGAAGCCAAAGATCATAATAATTATCTGCTGACTGGGCTTGAAGCTCGGCTTTTATCCTAAGTTCTCCTATATTGTATGCTGAAAAAGCAAGTTCCCAGTTTTCAAATTTTTCATACAAATCTTTAAAATACATTGAAGCAGCAAGGGTTGATTTTTCTAAATCGCATCTTTCATCAATGGATCTATCAATTTTTAAGCCATATAAACTTCCTGTTGAACTGATAAACTGCCAAAAACCAAGGGCATTTTTTGGAGATCTTATATGAGGTATTAAGGCACTTTCAATTACAGAAACATATTTTAAATCATCTGGTAAATTTTGCTCTTTTAATATTTTTTCTATTTGGGGAAAATATCTTGCCGACCTTTTCAGCCACAAAATAACCTGGGGCTTATTATTGGAAATAAGAAGCAATTCTTTTTCAAGTCTTTCCCTGGAATTGTTTTTATCTAAAGGTACTTCTTTACCGCATAAATAAACTTTGTTTACAGAATTTAAAATTTCAATAAGACCAGGTTCTGCTGTTGAGCATCCCGGTAAAAAAAGAAAAATTAAAACAAACAAATATAAAACATTAATTTGTTTCATTAATTTTCATCCTGATATTTGAGATAATCATAAAATTCTATTTCATAAATATAAAGAAGGATAAACCCAAACCCAAAAACCATGGGTCCATAAACAAGTCCTAAAAGCCCCCAAACATGGATTCCTCCAAGAATTGAAAAAAATATCATTACAGGCCCCATTCCTCCGTCACTTTTCATAAAAACCGGTCTTAATACATTGTCGGACAAACCAACAATTAAAACAAACCACAGAACAATAAAGATCCCAAGTCCTGTTTTGCCTGTGATAAAAAGCAAGATACAGGCAGGAACCCAGATAAGACCTGTACCTACAATTGGAATTAAAGAAGCAAGAGCTATTGCAGCACCCCAAAACAATGCAGGAAATCCAACAATTGCAAATCCAATTCCTCCGGCAATTCCCTGGACAAGAGAAGTTAAGATATTACCTAAAATCACTGTTTTAAAAAGCAGCCTTGTTTTTTCAATAATTCTTTGCTCATGGGATTGTTTAAGGGGAATTATATGAAAAAAGCCTGCAAGTATTTTTTCCTGATCTCTTATCATTATAAAAAACACAACCATCATCATAAAAAAGCTTATCCCTATACTTAAAACACTTCCTGCGATCTGTCTTCCCTGTCCCATAAGCCATCTTAAAAGATTTGAGAAAAAATTAAGAATCTGTTTTTCAACATCTGTATTACCAAGGGCAGTATCTGGAAGCATTCTATTAACAACTGGAAAATATTCTTTAATATATGTGAGTTTACTTTCAAAATCTTCTATGTATTTTGAAAAATTTCCTGCTGCAAACCATTTATAAATTGCATCAAAAGAATTTATTCCCTGAAAAATTATACTTGTAAGAATAATTACTGCAGGAATCAAAACCAAAAACGCAAGGGAAATACTTGATAAAAATGCAGACAAGTTTTTTTTCCCTTTAGTTAACTTCAAAAATTTAGTATGCAAAGGCATAAAAAGAAATGAAAGCAAGGTTCCTAAAATTATTGAATTAATATAAGGTTTTAACATTGTATAAACTGAAAAAACTATAAGACATATAAGGCCGAATAAAAAATAATGCTGTAAAGAAAAATCTAACAATTTTGAGTTTTTCAATTTTAGCTCCAGGAAAAATTGTTAATATTTAAGAGGTTACAATGTTTGAGTTAAAATATTTATTTGAAATCCAATTTACAAAAAACAACTCAGGTATAAATATAGTTTATATCACTGCAAAATCAGAGGACGAAATCCAAAAATATGCCTTAAAAAATAACCTTGAAATAATTTTAATCAAAACCATTGCTTCAAACCTGGGAGATCCCAATGCCAAAGGCAAAGATGTTTCTCTTCTTCTTGAGCTTTAAGCTTTAGGCTCTTTTGCTGTTTTTTTTTGCTGGTTCCCAAGCTCTGGCTTGAAAACCCATGTCTGAAACAAAAAAGCCTGCTAATCGAAGTCTGCTGGTTCCCAAAATTTAAGTTTGAGGCTCTTGTGTTTCTCTTTCGGTTTCTTCTTCAGCTTCTATTTCTTCTTCAGTTTCTTTTTTTTCTCCGCCTGATTTTATTTGCAAATCAATATCTGGGTGAATTTCTTTTATTTTATTGATGTACTTTTCTTTTTCCTTAATGGTTTTACCCAGTTCATCCAATTTTTTTTGATTAAAAAATTTTGCTTTTTCTTCAGTCTTTTTTAAAACATTATACAAACCCATCAGAAAAAAAATCTCAATTACAAGAGCAATTGCAAATCCCAGTGCAAGCCCTGAATCAAGATAATAATAAACAAGAATCATACATACAATTGAAGTGAAAAGCACCATTGGTTTTTCTTTATTCTTATAGATATTTAATTTGATTTTCAGTAACTGTTTATATTAACCAAAAAAACGATAGTATTCAACTTTTTTTGATTTTTTCTGCTGGTTCCCCATGTTTCGCTGATTGGGGTTTGCTGATTGGAGTCTGCTGATTGGAGTCTGCTGATTGGAGTCTGCTGATTGGAGTTTGCTGATTGGAGTTTGCTGATTGGAGTTTGCTGATTGGAGTTTGCTGATTGGAGTTTGCTGATTGGAGTTTGCTGATTGGAGTGCTGATTCCCAAGCTGAAGCCTGAGAAACGAGCCCACAACAAGTCCAAGCCCAAAATTCAATTCCACAAAATAAAAAACCCCTGAAGAATAAATTCTTCAGGGGTTTGTATATTTTATCCGGCAGCGTCCTACTCTCCCACATAGTCTACCATGCAGTACCATCGGCGATTTAAGGCTTAACTTCCGTGTTCGGGATGGTTACGGGTGTGACCCTTACTCCATCGCCACCGAATTTGTAAACTTACAATTTATAATGGGGTTTAGTACAATAAACTTTTAATACACGCAATAACTTTA
>JAVETN010000016.1 GCA_034006035.1 Desulforegulaceae bacterium | reverse complement strand
GAAAACAGAATGAAGTGCGGAATAGGAATGTGCGGCCGCTGCAATATTGGAAAAGAGCTTGTTTGTAAGGACGGCCCTGTTTTTACTCTGGAGCAGATTAACAAGACTCCAAGAGAGTACTAAAATCGGTACGGGTCTTTCATAGGCCCGGTTGTCTTTTAGCATAAGCATTATTGGGTCATATTTCTTGCGAAAATTTAAAGGGCTTTTAGTTGTTTTGCTATTCTATGGGAATTTGGCTATTGACAATATAGTTGCATTTGGTTATTAAGATTAGCAAGTTGGTATTTTAAATAGTTTTTTTATTCAGGAAAAAAGGGCAAAAGCCTAAAATAGAGAATTATAAACATATTTACAGGAGGAAGTGATGGCAGAAGTTGAATTTAATGGACATACATTTATTGTTGATGAAGACGGCTTTCTTGACGATTTCAACAACTATAATCCAGATTGGGTTGAGCACGTTAAAAAAGAAGAAGGTATTGCAGAATTAACAGACGAGCACTGGAAAGTAATCGAAGTTCTTCAGGACTACTACAAGAAGAATGGTATTGCTCCAATGGTACGTGTTCTTTCAAAACTTACTGGTTTTAAACTTAAGTATATTTACGAGCTGTTTCCATCAGGACCAGGAAAAGGAGCTTGTAAAATGGCTGGACTTCCAAAGCCGACAGGTTGTGTATAATAGTTTTTTAAGTTATCACAATAAAGTTAGAAAGAGCCTTGTCCTAGTGACAGGGCTTTTTTTTACCTTTAATGCAAAGGGTTGTGATTGTGGAAAAAATGCTTTTAAAAGTTAATTCTGAAGAATCAAATCAATTTATTGATATAACAGCTGGTGTTTCAGAGGCTGTCAGGGAGGCAGGTGTAAAAAACGGTTTTTGCCATATTTTTGTGCCTCACACAACTGCTGGTGTAACAATAAATGAAAATGCAGATCCCAATGTTGAATATGATATAATTCAGATACTTAATAGGCTTGTTCCAAACGATCCTGCTTATAGACATATGGAAGGTAATTCAGACGCTCACGCAAAGTCGTCACTTATTGGCGCAAGTCAGGTTGTTGCAATAAATAACGGTAGGCTTGCACTTGGAACCTGGCAGGCAATTTTTTTCTGCGAGTTTGATGGGCCAAGAACCAGAAAAGTTTGGATAAACATTTTAAATGCAGACTGATGGGAATGGATGAGACAGACAGATTGATAATTAACTCAATTCAGTCTGATTTTCCTATTTCAAAAAGGCCTTATAGAGAAATAGGAAAAAAACTTGGACTGGATGAAGAAGAAGTTATCAAAAGAATACAAAGTTTAAGAAAAAGCGATATAATAAGAAGAATCGGGGGTAATTTTTTTCCAGATAAACTTGGATTTGTTTCAACTCTTTGTGCTGCTGAAGTAAGTGAAGATAAAATTGATGTTTTTTCTAAAACAGTCAATTCTTACCATGGGGTAACTCATAATTATATAAGAAACAACAGATTTAATGTGTGGTTTACTTTTATAGCCCAATCAATGGAGGAAATTGAAAAAAAACTTCAGGAAATAACAGATAAAACAGGAGTTGATAAAATACTTAATCTCCCGGCTACAGATGTTTTTAAAATTAGAGCAAAATTTAAGGTATGAAGCAGAAATTAAAACTGGGGGCAGTATTATCAGTATTTGAACCTGGTGAAATTTTGGAAAATTTTGAGAAGACAAAGGTTTTTATTCAAAAAGCTGCTAAGGCCCAATGCGATCTTCTTGTTTTTCCTGAACTTAATTTGACAGGTTATGTTACTGGTAAAACAGTTTGTAAAACTGCAGTTCAATCTGATTTTTATTTGATAAAAGAGCTTGAATTTTTATCGTTGGATTATAGAATCTCTTTTTTATGCGGATTTGCTGAAAAAAAAGAAGGCAAGGTGTTTGCCAGTCATGGTTTTTTCAGTAATGGAAAGCTAAAAGGAGTTTATAGAAAAATTCAACCGGGTCCGCCAGAGCTTTCACACCTTACTCCGGGAAATGATTTTCCGGTTTTTGATTTTTTAGGTTGGAAGTTTGGAATTCAGCTTTGTTTTGATGCTCATTTTCCTGAAATTTCAACCATAATGGCAAAAAAAGGTGCTGAGCTTTTAATAATGCCCCATGCATCTCCCAGGGGTACTCCAGGTGAAAAGTTTGAGTCCTGGAAAAGACATCTTCTTGCAAGAGCTTATGATAATGGTGTTTATGTAATCCCTGTAAATCAATCTGGTCTAAATAAAAACAATCTTTATTTCCCCGGAGTTTCCTTCCTTGTTTCCCCTTCTGGTAAAGTTGAAGATGTTTGCCTTGAAGATAAAGAATCTATTGCTTATTTTAAGGCGGATAAATTAAAAATACATGAAGTTAAAAGTCATAGAATGAGATATTTTTTCCAATATAGACGTGGAAAGTTTTATAAAGAAAATTTATAATTATTTTTTAAAATCAGTTTTTTATTTTCTTGTGGAAGATTTAGAAGAATAAATATTTGGTAGGTAGTAATAATACCGGATTGGTTTTTTGCTAAAGAGAATAGTTTGTCCTGGAAACATCTGTAATTTTGAATAAATTAATCTTACTATAAAATAACATTGATACTTTTATATAAATAAAATTTGTTTTTCAAAAATCCCGTAATTTTAAAAATTACGGGATTTTTTTTTGGAATTAGTTTAACATGGGAAGTGTTGTTATTTTGTGAGAACAATGTTATTTGGTGAGTGGTTTTTAGCTGGATTTGTGAAAAATTAACAAAATGAATACCTGGCTGATTGCAGAAAGCCAGGGTTTATTTCAGTTTTGGAAACTTTAAGTTCAATCTCAAGAGTATTAGAAAATAAAAATATTAAATTTCAGATCTTAGGGTAAAATAAAAAAGATTTCAGCTTAATCCTTTTAAAATGTTTGCCAAAACTAGGTTTATATTGGCTTAGTATTCTTTAAAGACTCGACTTATAAGTATTATAAAATGACTAATATATTATTTCCCAAGGAGGAGTTATGAAGAAAAAAGATTCACTTGCTTTTAAGTTCATGGTTGGAGGTCTTATTATTGTACTTCTGCCAATAATCATTCTTGGTTATTTTTCTGTAAATAAATCTACAGAGGCAATTACTGAAATATCAAAAAATCAAGCTGAAGGAATTGCAAATGATCTAGCATCCATGACTAGAAATGCTGTTGAAGCAGAAATGATAGTTGCAAAGATCCTGGCTGATAAAAATCTTGTTATCAGGACTTTTGATTCAAAAGATAAAGGAAATACCTCAGAGCTTGATAAGGTTTTAAAGGTTTTAAATGATAATCTTTTTTTGACTATCAGAGCTATGGGAGAAAAATATGAAGGAATTTTCCTGGCTGATTCTAAAGGTGAGGTTTTTTTTGGTGTGCAAAGTTCTGGAGAACTTTATGGGGTGTATGACGTTTCGGACAGGGGATATTTTAAACAAGCTTTGAATACGGGTGAAATTTCAATGGGAGAGCTTATACGTTCAAGAGTTTCATCTGAAGTTGTAGGTGTTGTGGCTGTTCCTGTAAAAAATGACAATGGTAAAATTTTAGGTGCATTGTGCCTAACAATCAGGGTGAATTATTTTGCAAAATTAATTTCAGGCAGAAAAATAGGTGAAACAGGTTATGGGTATATGACTAATAAAAATGGTCTTGTTCTTTCTCATCCTGTGGAAAAACATATATTAACCCTTAATATGAACCAGCTTGATGAAATGGAAGAGTTTAGAAAAAAAATGCTTTCAGGAAGTGCTGGGGCTGATGGATATGTTTTTTACGGAGTGGATAAAATTGCAGGATATGCTCCTGTTGGAGTTAATGATTGGTATATTGCAACTACCCAGGATTCAGATGAATTCCTTTCAGCTCCCAGGCTGATAAGAAATTCTATTTTAATTTTGGGCTTAATTGCCTCTATAATTGCAATCTTTTTAATTTTAATTGCTTCCAAGTCAATTGTAAACCCTGTAAACAAGGCAGTTAAGGGGCTTAAAGATATTGCAGAAGGTGAAGGTGACTTAACCATGCGTCTTGAAGTAAGAACCAGGGATGAGATAGGAGAGTTGTGCAATTGGTTTAATGTTTTTATGGGGAAAATGCAGGAAATGATTAAGGAGATAGGCCAAAATTCCAATGAAGTTGCAAATTCCTCAACTGAATTGTCTGCTGTTTCTTCGGAAATGACCGAGGCGGCAAAAAAAGTTTCTTCAAAAGGAATGGATGTATCAGCCGCAGCAGAAGAAATGACTGCAAATACAAATGATGTTGCCGCTGCAATGGAGGAGACATCAACAAATGTAAATATGGTCGCTTCAGCTGCAGAAGAAATGAATTCTACAATAAGTGAAATAGCCCAGAGTACTGAAAGGGCAAGTGAAATTGCACGTGATGCTGTTGAAAAGTCTGAAAATGCATCCTCTCGAATGGAAGAACTTGGCAAAGCTGCCCAGTCAATTGGTGAGGTAACAGAAGTAATCACAGATATTTCCCAACAAACCAATCTTTTGTCTCTTAATGCAACAATAGAAGCGGCAAGAGCAGGGGAAGCAGGAAAAGGATTTGCAGTTGTTGCAAATGAAATTAAGGAACTTTCAATTCAAACAGCAAGAGCAACCCTTGATATTAGAGAAAAAATTGAAGAGGTTCAAAGCTCTGTTAATTTAAGTGTTGAAGATATAAGTGAAATTAAAAAGGTAATTGGAGACGTGGATGACATTGTTTCAACAATTGCAGCAGCAGTAGAAGAGCAGTCTTCTGCAACAATTGAAATTACCAGAAATATAAGTGAAGCTTCCGAGGCTGTAGTAGATGTTAATAAGCGGATAAATGAGAGTGCCCATGTATCAAATCAAATTGCTTCGGATATTGCCATGGTAAGTGATGAAACAGATGAAATTTCAGCTGGAATAAGCCAGATAAAAACAAGCTCCGAGCTTTTAAGTAAAATGTCAGGCCAGCTAAATGCTATTGTAGGTAGATTTAAAGTCTAGTTTAGTTTTTGTAATACTGGTAATGACAGGTCTTAAATAATAGAATCCCCACCAAAACTTTAGTCTTGGAGGGGATTTTTTATTTCATAAAATGATAATCACTCTCAAAATATGAAACCCTCAATTTAGATTTGACCTGATTGACTTTAAAATGTACTGATGATATTTATTGTTAGTCTAAATGAGACTGTTATTTGTTTAATAATTATTCAGTTAAAATTGGGACGAATACTGCATTCTTTTTTAGCCTCATTCTCGCTTAAGCTCCGAGACAGGAGATAAAAAACTATTTCCTGAAATCGGTTCAGAAAAAATGCAGCATCCGTTTTTTTCAGCAAACTGGATTTTTTTTAGTTTTTTAGCTGAATAGTTACTTTGTTTTTTGATTAAAAACTAAAATTTTTTGTTCAGCAGCTATCCATCTTAATTTCAGGGAGTTTATTGTTTGACTGACTTAACATCCGGAGAAAAAATGATTAATGATGCGTGTCTCAGTTTGTGTTCAAATCCCCAAATTATAGAAAAAGTCAAATCAAAACTAAAAGACACTGAAGATCTTTTTTCACTTGCTGAGCTTTTTAAAGTATTGGGAGATCCCACAAGAATAAAAATTCTTGATGCATTATCAAATTCAGAACTTTGTGTATGCGATATAGCAGAAATTATGGAAATGGGCTCTTCTGCTGTTTCTCATCAGCTGAGAGTCTTAAGAGCTGCAAAAATAGTTAAATTCAGGCGAAATGGTAAAAATGTCATTTATAGTCTTGATGATGACCATGTTAGTTTTCTTATTAAAACCGGTCTTGAACATGTTCAGGAATAATTTGTTTTATTTAGCATCGTACCTAAAATAGTCTTTTTATTCATTGTGACATGAGATTTAGAGTTTAATTCTAATATCAACTAATCCTCTCCATATATATGATGTAGCATCTTCAAAGCTTTTTTATTGTAAAGGTTTTGAGGTAAGATATTGTATCTGCATCATTTGCTTACATCATCTCAGTAAAAAGAAACCTTGAAGTAAATATTTCTTGTATGCGGTAATTTTTAAAATATTTAAATTCAAAATTAAGTTTTTAAATTAAGAATCATTAAAAAAAGCATATTTTTTATTGAAGTTGTCTTTTTTTTTGTTTATATATGAATAAGTGTTCAAATGATAATACATAGGTGGGTTATGAATTTAATTGTGGATATTATAAAAGAATTTTTTTATTTTTTAATGGAAGCTTCGCCATATATGCTTCTTGGTTTTTTTGTTGCTGGACTTTTAAAGGCTTTTCTTCCGGATGATTTGGTAAAAAAACATATTGGATCAGGCAAAAAATCGGGTATTTTAAAAGCCTCTGCATTTGGAATTCCAATACCTCTTTGCAGCTGTGGTGTAGTTCCGGCGGCTGCAGGAATAAGAAAACAGGGAGGAGGGAAAGGCTCTGTTGTGTCTTTTTTAGTGTCAACCCCTGAAACAGGAGTTGACTCAATTGCAATAACCTATGCTCTCCTTGGCCCTGTCATGGCTGTAATTAGACCTGTTGCTGCGTTTTTTTCAGCATTGGTAACAGGATTTCTTGTTCATTTTTTAGGTAACAACAAAGATGATCTAACAGAAGAGACGATAACTCAGACAACTTGCAGCAGTGGGTGTTGTAGTTCTTTGGACCATGAAAAGAAAAATTCTTTTGTTTTAAACCACCCCCATGAAATTTTTTCTTTAAACAATAAAAAAGGCCCTGATTCCTTATCTTTAAAATTTAAAAAAGGAATGAAGTTTGCTTTTATTGATCTGATTTCTGATATTTCATTATGGTTTATAATTGGAGTTTTTTTTGCAGCAATTATTGCAGTATTTATTACTCCTGAAATGGTTGCAGCTGTTTCAGATAAAAACAGATTTTTGGTAATGGGGGCCATGCTTGGAGTTTCTGTTCCTTTATATGTGTGTGCGTCTTCCTCAACACCTGTTGCAGCAGCTTTTTTAATGACCGGAGTATCTCCCGGGGCAGCAATGATTTTTTTACTTGCAGGGCCTGCTACCAATGCAGCATCATTTAGTATGGTTAGTAAAATAATAGGAAAAAGATCAGCCATTATTTATTTGTTGGGAATAATAGTGACATCTGTTATTGCCGGGATCGTAACTGATTGGATTTATTTTAACTGGTCGTTTCAAATATTGCCTTCTTCAGTTGAAATAATTTCAGAACCAGGTTTTTATATCAAGTTGATTTCAACAATGATTTTATCTTTTTTGATTATTTATCCGTTTATTAAAAAAATTAGATTCAGATAAGGCCTGATTACTCAGCTAAAAAACTGAAAAAAAGTCTGATGAAAGTATGGACAGTATAAGTTTTGTGAAAACACCTTTCAGGAGATATTTTTTTATCTCCTGCATTAAAGTTAAAGCTAGAATCAGACTTAGAAAGAATGTAGCAGTACCTCCAGATTAAACACAACAATTACTACAAAGTTTTAAATGATAATTGAATAATAACATCGCTTAAATTCTGAGATTAAATGTATCAATTTGATTTGAAATCTTAAGGTGTTTTAATATTTCTATTTTTTTATGTAAACTAAGTTTACATAAAAATTTATATTGATTTTAGGTAGATAGACAATGTATTATATATATAAATCATTTTTTTAATTTTCATGTGAGCAAACCATAAGTTACTACTTTTTACTTAAAAAAGGAGGGCATTATGAATTTAGAGCATCATGAAAGAAATGAAAGAAAAAAAGTGTGTTTTAGAAATGAGCAGGGTGGTTATTTTGTTTACGATGAAAGGGATAAAAGGAGGATGAATTTCCATGAGTCTTTTTCTTACAAGAGAAAACCCGACGGTGAGGCATATAAAGCAAAAGTTTTTGATGTTTCAAATCATGGGATGAGTTTTATTTCGGATTATCCCTTTGTAAGAGGAACTACACTTTATTTATCCAACGGCGATAAAAATGCCGAAAGTTATGAAAAAGGAAGTGTTGTGTGGGCAAAGTTTTATCAGCCTTTTTCTTCAAGATATCCAAGATATAGAATAGGAGTTGAATTTGAGTAATTTTTTTTTAAAAATCGAACAAGGTCAATAAAAGGCTTTGTTCGATTTAATTTATACTCCAGGGTAAAAGAAAAAATAAGCATCAGTTCTGTAATGAAACCAAAATCCCGGTTTTTAGCTGAAGCCAATACTTATAATTTTGTAACTATTCAGCTAAAAATAATAAAAAAAACAGTATTGAATAAATAATGCAGCGTTCGTTCCAATTTAAACTGAATAATTAAACTTTTTTAAAAAAAGACTGCTTCCTTTGTTGATTTATATTTTGATTGAGACAAAGCAGTTTTTGCATGTTCAAAAAGAGCAAGAGGATCTTTTTCATTGGCAAGACAGGCTATTCCTGAATTTATGGTTATTTTAAATTTTTTATCTTTAATTTTGTATGTTTTTTTGCTTGTCTTATCAGTTAATCTTTCTAACAGGGAAACTGTCCCGTACTCATCTGTTGAAGGAAGAAGAAAGCTGAATTCATTTTTTGATGTTTGTTCAAAAAAATCTCCTGCTGGCCTGATTTCTTGTTTGCAGGTCTTTTGAAAATCTTTTGAAATAAAATCTGCTGTTTTTTCTCCAAGTCTATTAATTATCATATCAAACTTATTGATTTTTATTATAAGAACAGACAATTCTGTTGAATATCTTTTGCTCCTTAAAAATTCTTCTTCAAGCTTTTCAAAAAAACCATTTGACTGGCTATTGGTTTCTTTTTTTTCCTCATTGTAATTTAAAAGCTCATTTTCTTTGGATTTTTGTTCCATTTTATATTTTAAAACATTGTTTCTAAGCTTGTTCTTTTTGATTTCAAGGAAATATGCTTTTCTTTTTAATTGAGAAATTTTGAGGTAAGAAAAAAAACCTCCAAGATTGGCAATCAAAAGAATAATTGAGATGACAATAAGGTAGGTTATTTCCATTTTATTGTAATAGTAATTACCAGATACAAATAGTACTGAAGTTAAAATACATCCCAGGGTTATATAAAAAACTTTGAAATTATAAAAAAAATAAAAAAGGAAAATTAAAAGTATAAGAATAGAAAAAGTTATAGTGATTGTTTCTGATTTTATAATGGTTTCTCCAGTAAGATATAGGCCTGAGCTGACAATGAACACAAATGTGATAAGAGAAGAAGATTTTATAAGTGACTGAGTCAGATTAAATAGGATTAGAAAAATTCCTGTGAGAAAAACCATGGATTTTAAGGCCAGAAGAATAGTTAAATCATTTGTAAAATTAAATAGAATAATTTTTTTAGTATCAATAGAAAAAGAACCAATAATAATTAAAAGAGTTATCAAAATCACAGGTTTGATCTGTTCTGGCCAGGTTTCAGACATGAAGTTATTCTCAAGCTTTTTATTTATAAATTCACCGTTGCTGCCAATAATTTTATCTTTCAAGATATATTTGCTCCGTAAAAAATTGGGTTTAACTTCTATTGACCAGGGGGTAAAATCCTGCCTTTTGCCAAGGCAGGATTTTTATAAATAAACAATATTTTCAGAAGTAAGCTATTATACTTTAATTAATTAAAATATCAAACTCTGGTGTTGATGAAAAATCAGTTTTTAAATGGAGGGATTTTTGAAAGAAGTTCTTTTATTTCTCCATCAATTTTAAGAGCCTTGCCTTCTGTTCCAGCAATAACAAAAGTAACTTCAGCATCTGCAACAACCTGATTTGTCTTTTTATTTACAACCTGCTGCCTGAATGCCGCACTTTTATTTCCAAACCTGAGCATCCCTGACTTGACCACTACTATATCATCTATTTTTGCCTGGCCTAAATATGAAATGTTTATGTTTACCACATAAAACAAATATTGCCCTGTTGCAAATTCACTTCCAGAAAGATAGTCCTCAAAAAGCTGCCATCTTCCTTCTTCAAGAAATTCAAGGTATCTGGCATTGTTTACATGGTTGTAAAAATCTGTGTGGTATCCTCTAATTTTAATTTCCGGTTCCATTTTTCTCCTTAACTAAGATAAATATTTTAGAGGAACTTAAGAGAAAAACTAGGTTTGGTCAAATGAAAATATTAAAGTTTTTTTGTGAAAAAACTTTATAATTGAAGAAGATTAAGGTTTTCACTTATGGTTACAGGAAAATTTGATTTAGAATCTATTTCTTTATATTGGCAGGGGAGCTTTTTAAAATTTAACTTAAAATTATTTCTTGAATGCTCAACTCCTTTTAATTTTTCAATAAGCTTTCCATTTTTTAATTTGAGTTTTAAAATCTTTGAGGCATTTTCAAAGTTTTCATTCCTTGTTCCTATTATATCTTTTGTCATAAATAAATTTTCATCAAAAAATCTGTATACTTGTTTGGTTCCTGCAAGGGTTTGTTTGTTTTTACTAAGCTTTTTTACATTTCTTCCATCAAACCTGCAAAGTTTGAATACTGTGTTATGGTATGGAGAGTCGCTTGAAACTCCCATTGAAGTTCCAACTCCAAAGGCATCAATTTGAGCTTTGCTTTCAATTGTTTTTTTGATTTTATATTCATCAAATCCTCCTGAGGCAAAAATTTTTACATAGGAAAGATTGTTTTTATCAAGAATTTTTCTTACTTCTTTGCTCAGCTTTGCCATGTCACCGCTGTCAAGCCTTACCCCAACCAGCTTTTTGCCTTCTGATTCCATGATTTTTGCTATTTTAACAGCAGTTTTTGCACCTTTTATTGTGTCATAACTGTCTATAAGTAAAACGCTGTGATCAGGAAATGTTTTTGAAAATGCATAAAAGGAATCTTTTTCATTTTCAAAGGCAGTTACAAATGAATGGGCCATTGTTCCGGTAACAGGAATTGAATAAAGTTTTGAGGCAAGCACATTACTTGTGCCCGTAAATCCTGCAAGATATGAAGATCTGGCAGTTTTAATCCCTGCATCAATTCCCTGGGTTCTTCTTGAGGCAAAGTCTGAAATAGGGATGTTTTTTGAACTGAAAATGCATCTTGCCGCTTTAGTGGCGATCATTGATTCAAAATTTATTGCATTTACAACCATTGTTTCAAGAAGTTGGGCTTCCATTATGGGAGCTGTGATTTCCATTACAGGCTCGTTTCCAAAAAATATTTCCCCTTCGTCCATGGAAATAATTTCTCCGGTAAATTTGTAGTTTTTAAGCCAGTCAAGAAAATCATCTTCAAACATTTCCATAGATTTTAAAAAATCAATTTCTTCTTCAGAAAATTTTAAGTTTAAAATCCAGTTTAAAACAGTTTCAAGGCCTGAAAAAACAAAAAAATTTCTTTTTTCATCGAGCCTTAAAGAAACAGAAAAAACAGCCTCTTTGTTCATTTTGTTTTTAAAATAGCCGGCCATCATGGTGAGTTCGTAAAAATCTGTGAAAAGAGGGGAGATGGAATTTTTTAAAATCATTTTAGATTATTTCTACTCCATATATGTTCTTCATTCTTTTGATTGAAAAAACATGCATTTCTTCATCAAAGTCAGCTGTTTCATTTTCATGGATAATTACTTTGTAATCTCTGTTTGCAAGTCCTCCTGCTGTATCCATTACACAAATTGAAGTACATACTCCGCAAAGATAAATTGATTTGGGGTTGATTTTTCTTAAAACCTGGTCAAGCCTTGTATTGTAAAATCCACTGTATCTTGTTTTTTCAATTATTATTTCATTTTCAAGGGGCTTGAGTTCATCAATTATTTTAGATCCCCAGGTGTTTTTTACACAATGTTTTGGAAATTTTTCAAATTCTTTGTCATTTAGATCATGGCTGTCTTTAAGAAAAATTACAGGATGATTGTTTTTTCTGAATTCATCAAGCCTGAGTTTTATCTTTTCACAAGCTTTTTGTGCAGTTTTTCCGCTGAATAAAGCTCCTTTTTTATCTATAAAATCATTGAGCATATCAACTATTATAAGGCATTTATCAGAGTTCATTTTTTTGTCCTCATCAGGTTTTTTTAAAACGGCAATTGTGGCTCCCCAGAAACCGGATCCTGGGGAGGCTGTGCTAAAACTTTTGACAAAGGTGTTTTTTTTAAGAACACTTTCCACTTTTTTTCTTAAAATACCCTTGCCTTTGCCGTGAATTATTCTTACCTCAAATATATTTATCTTTATACATTGATAAATATATTCTTCAATAAGTTCCTTTACTTCCCCGGGCTTGAAATTGTGAAGATCAAGTTCATTGGTTATTTCTAATTTAACAGGTTTTGTCAGGTAAAAATCTTCCATAAAAGAGCAAGTACTCCCGCTGTAATAAATATACTTTCTGTGATTATATCATCAAAAAATCCTGGCTGAATTTCTTTTTTACTGCTTGAAATTATAAATCCAAGCGAAAGAGCAGGATAAATCATAAGAAGATATCCAAATTTTGTGATTATTCCCAAAAAAGAGGATATAAATAAAAGTAAAATCATGGCTAAAAGAAGATATTTTATAAACTCAGCTGTTTTCTTTTCTCCGTATAAAATTGGGATTGTAATTTCTCCAGCAATTTTGTTTCCCTGGATTTCTATAATATCAACCCACATTGTTCTGAAAAGTGCCATTGAAGCACAAAAAACAAAAACAACAAAAACTCCGGGTATTTTTGAGAAGCCAAAGCTTGCTGCAGAAAAAACAGGCAGAATTGTACAAAGAGTTCCCCAGGCTCCTCCAATGAGAATTGCTTTTGAGCCTTTTATTTTACTTAATGGTTCAAATCCTTTGGTAATTCCAGGAATATTTATTATGGGCAGCTTATAGCAAAGTCCGGCAGCACACATAAAAAGAATTGTCAAAAAAGGAAGAATACCAAGATGAAATGAAATCCATACACATAAAATTCCGGCAACCAGGGCCATTAACAACAAAGGAATTTTGAATTTATCATAAACGTCTGCTTTTTGAGGGTCATTGAATCTGTCTGAATCTATAAGGGTCAGGTTGTTTATTGTATGGATTGAAAAAATATAAAGGGATACACAAAGAATTGTACTTATTTTTATAGGAGAAAGATCAAGAAGAACTGCAGCTGCAGTTGAAAGTGCTCCAGCTCCAAGTGCAAGAAGAATATTTGAACGAAGCAGAAACTTAAGAATTACAAAACAAAATAAAAATGAGCTTTTATTCTTTTTAAGTCTTGCTGTTTTTATTGCTTTGTAAACCTGTGAAATTACCCAGTTTGGAGTTGAAGCTCCCGCTGTTATTGCAATTTTTTTCTGGGAGGCAATAAAATCCATATCAAGCTCTGACTCGTCTTCAATATGAAAAGCTGTTTTACCTTCCTGGGAAGCAACTTCTTTTAGTCTTTTTGTGTTTCCGCTTGTTTTTCCTCCAACAACAATCACAGCATCAACTTTTTTTGAAATTCTTTTTATTTCTTCCTGTCTTTTTTCTGTTGAATCACAAATTGTATTGAAAAACTTATAGTCAGGGAAATCTTTGGATATTTTTTCTTCAAGTTTTTTGTAAAATTTTGTATTCTGGGTTGTTTGGGCAACAATAATTGCTTTTTCAAATACTGGAAGAGCTTCAAATTCTTCAATTGAGTTTATTACATGGCCTTTTTTGCCTGAATACCCAAGAAGTCCTATAACTTCTGCATGGTCATGATCTCCTGCAATTATCACTTCATAGCCTTGTGCTGAATGCTTTTTTATAATCGCCTGAACTTTTATCACCCTTGGACAAGTTGCATCAACTACCTGAAATCCTGCTTCTTTGAGTTTTTTCTTTGATTGGGGAGGAATTCCATGGGCTCTAATGATTATAGTGCCTTCACCTTTTTCTGGAATTTTTTCTATGCATTTTATTTTTTTATCTTCAAGAAGTTTTAGTACTTGGGGGTTATGGATAAGAGGGCCGAAAGTGTGAATTTTCCCCCCTTTTTTTGTATTTGCCTCATCAAGGGCAATTTCAACTGCCCTTCTTACACCCATGCAAAAACCTGAGGTTTTTGCAATAATTATATCATCTTTCATTTTATCCTGCCTGCTGGTTTTCATTTTCAACTGAATTTAAAAGCTTAAAAATTTTATTTAATTCATTTTCATCCCTGAAGTTTATTTCAATTTTTCCAGTGTTGTTCTTTTTTGCTGAAATATTTACTTTGGTTCCGATTAGGTGGGAAAGTTTGACAGCCATGGTTTTGTATTCAGGCGGTAATGCTGGTTTTGGTCTTAAATTGATATCATTTTCATTGAGCCTTTTTACAAGATGTTCTGTTTCTCTTACGCTTAGTTTTTTATCCAGGATTTCGTAGAAGACCTTGTTTTGGATAAATTCGTCTTTTGCTCCAAGAAGTGCCCTTGCATGACCTCCTGAAATAAGGGAGTCTGACAAAGAATCAAGAATGTTTTCTGGAAGTTTTAAAAGCCTTAATGTGTTTGAAATGGCTGGTCTGCTTTTTCCTACAATATTTGCAAGTTCTTCCTGGGTACGATTAAACTCGCTTATCAGTCTTTTAAATGCTTTTGCTTCTTCAACAGGGTTTAGGTTTTCTCTTTGAATGTTTTCAATTATTGAAATTTGAAGCATTTGTTCATCAGTTATTTCTTTTATCAGCACAGGAATTTTTTCAAGTTCTGCAAGTTTTGCAGCCCTTACTCTTCTTTCTCCGGCAATTATGTAAAATTCATCATTGTTATCATGACTTTGTCTTACAAGGACGGGCTGAAGAATTCCATATTCTTTGATGGACTGACTCAGTTCTTCAATTTCTTCTTCACTAAACTTTTTCCTTGGCTGATAAGGATTTTGTTTAAGATGATTAATAGAAATTTTAACAAATTCTTTTTCATCCTCCTCTTTTTCAATTTCAGGTTCTATGTCAGGGAGCAATGCTCCAAGGCCTTTTCCAAGGCCTCTTCTTTTTTCAAGTTTTTTCTTTTTTTCCATTATTTGAGCCAGTAATTTTTATTTGTTTTTTTTAATTATTTCTTTTGCCAGCTGAAGGTAACTTTTTGCCCCTGTTGAAGACGGATCATATGAAAAAATAGGAACTCCATAGCTCGGTGCTTCAGAAAGCCTTATGTTTCTAGGGATTTTGGTTTTAAAAACCAGATCTTTAAAATGTGCTCTGGCGTCTTCTTCAACCTGGGCAGAAAGATTTGTTCTTTTATCAAACATTGTTAAAAGAATGCCGGAAATTTTTAAATTTTTATTAATGCTTTGCTTAACCCGTTTTATTGTCTGCAAAAGCTGACTTAAACCTTCAAGTGCGTAAAATTCACTTTGAAGAGGAATCAGTACAGTATCAGCACAGGCAAGGGCATTCAAGGTGAGAAGACTTAATGAAGGAGGGCAGTCAAGAATAATATACTCATAATCGTTTTTAATTTTATTTAAAGCTGATCCTAGATAAGTTTCCCTGTCCTCTTCAGAAAGAATTTCAACTTCAAATCCTATGAGTTCAACCTTTGAAGGAATAATATAAAGGTTTTTTGTTTCTGTTTCACATACAACCTCTTTAGCTTCTGCCATCCCTATGAGAAGCTGGTAAAGTGTGTTTTCAAGCTCCAACTTGTCAATTCCTGAGCCTGTAGTTGCATTTGCCTGAGGATCACAGTCAACAAGCAGTGTTTTTTTATTTGAAAGGGCAAATGCTGCTGCAAGGTTTACAGATGTTGTAGTTTTGCCCACACCTCCCTTTTGATTTGCTATTGCTATAACCTGTGCCATAGTAAATTTCCTCTAGCATAAATATTGTATTTTTGAAATAATTAACTCAATGGCTTGCAGTATAAGATTTAGGCTGTCTATTTCAAGTAAAAAGGAATCATGATGAGATTTTATTTTTCTTTTGTCTCAGTTTTTCTAATAATTTTTTCAATTTTTATTATCCCTGATTTTTCATATTCGCTCAGTGTAAAAGAAGAAAAAGTTATTGGAAGAGAAGTTTTAAATCAAATAAAGCGGGCTTACCCTGTGGTTACAGATCCCTATATTGTAAAATACATAAATGATATAGGTCAGGTTGTGGTTGATAATTCAGATAATAGGCTTTTTGATTTTAGTTTTCATATAATAAAAAACAAAGAGTACAATGCTTTTGCAGTTCCAGGCGGTTATATTTTTGTTCATACGGGCTTGATTGCAGCCATGGAAGAAGAATGTGAGCTTGTTGGTATTTTAGCCCATGAAGCAGCCCATGTAACTTCAAGACATATTGCCCAGCAGGTAGAAGATTCCAAGAAAATTTCCCTTGGAACACTTGCTGGCCTTGCAGCGGGAATAGCCCTTGGAATGAGCGGGGGAGATCCTGATGCTGTAATGGGTCTTATAGCAGGCACCCAGGCTTTAGGCCAGTCAGCCATGCTTTCATATTCCAGGGAGCATGAAAGGGAAGCTGATAAAAAGGGACTGATTTACCTTACCAAGGCTGGTTATTCGCCCGAAGGTTTACTTGAAATTTTAAAAACAATGAGATCAAAGGAATATTTCACAGAAGAACATGCTCCTGTTTATATGAGAACCCATCCGGGAACCAAGGAAAGAATAGAATATATTTCTTCATTTATAGATAACAATAAAGAGCTGGTTGAAACCTGCACCAGAGGTGAAAAAGGAGTGTTCAGCAGATTTAACAAAGTAAAAATTAAAATAACAGCACTTTATGAAGAAAAAAACTTTGCCCTTAAAAGATTTGAAGAAATGGAAAAAGATCCTCAAAAAAAACCCGGAGCATATTATGGCCTTGCTCTTCTTGCCATGAAAAACGAAGAATATGAAAAATCAAAATACTATTTTTTAAAAGCCCTGAAATATAATGCCTTGGACAGTGAGCTTTTGTTTGATTATGGAAAAACCTTGTTTTACAAAGGTGATTTTAAGAGTGCTTTGCAAAAATTTAATACAATAAAAGCCCATGGGGTTGATTTTTTAGAAATAGAAGTTTTCAGGGGGAGAGCTTATCTTGAGCTTGAAAACTATGAAAGGGCAAAGGAGCTTTTTGATATTCTCACTCTTAAACATCCTGAGATACTCTATCTTTGGTATTACAATGCTGTTGCAAATGAAAAGTCTGGTTATTCAGGGCTTTCCCATTATTATCTTGGAAGATATCATGAGCTTAGAAATGATAATGATTTAACTGTTTTTCATTATAAAAAAGCAGCCTCTCTTCTTGATGGAAAAGAAAAATCAGAGGTAGATGAAAGATTGAAGGCTTTTTTGAACAGGGGAAAAAAGAAAAAGAAAAAGTCTGAAAAAGAAGATGGTGAAGAAAAAGCTCAGTTTCGATTGATTAAGAAATCAATTAGATTGAATTCATTACCTGATGGAGTGTTTGGGAATTTGATTATTTAAAACAATGGAATTTTGTATCGTGGAGTTGTGTAAGGGCATAATCTGTTTCTGCCCTTTTTCTAAATAATTTGAAATTGCGGATATTTGAGTGGGCGGATAATAGTCCGCCCCCCAGATGGCAATAATAATTTAAATTTTATCAAAATGTGAAAATTTCATTGTAAATGTAGCTCTTCCCTGGGAAGAGGATCTTAAATCAGTTGAATATCCAAAAAGTGAAGAAAGAGGAGCTTTTGCCATTATTTCCTGAATTCCTGCTTTTGGATTTATAGCTTCAATTTTTCCGCCTCTTGAATTTAAGTTCCCTATTACATCCCCCATAAATTCTTCAGGTACAAAAATTTCAACGTCCATTATAGGTTCTAAAAGAAAAGGCTCTGCATTTGAAAGAGCATTTCTTAGGGCCATTGAAGAGGCTGCTTTTAACGAAATTATTGTGGGGAACTCATCTTTTCCCTTAAATTGTCTTAATTCAACTAAAGTGTCTGCAACAGGATATCCCATTAAAGCCCCGCTTCCAAGAGCCTGGGTAAGAGCCTGCTCTATATGCTCAACTACAAAAGACTGGAGTTTTTCATCTTCAAGTTTTATTTTTGACTCAAATCTGTTACCAGCTCCCCTTTGAAGAGGGGAAACCCTGATTTCAACTTCAGCATAATGATTTACATTGTTTATTTCTCTGTCAAAAACAGCTTTTTCCATAACAGCTTTTGCAATGGCTTCCCTGTAAACAACCTGGGGTTTTCCCACACTTACTTCAGTATGAAACTCTCTCATCATCCTTCTTATAATAATATCTAAATGGAGCTCTCCCATCCCTGATAAAATTATCTGACCTGTGTCTTCATCTGTTTTTGTTTTAAGGGTAGGGTCTTCAAAAACAAACTTTTCAACCACTTCATAAAGCTTGTCTTGATCTCCATGGGTTTTTGGTTCTATTGCTATTGAAATAACTGGTTCATAGGAGTCAATCCGTTCAAGAAGAATTTTGTTTTCTTCACTGCAAAGAGTATCTCCTGTAGAAGAGAATTTAGGGCCTACAACTCCAATTATACTTCCTGGCCCTGCTGAGTCAATTCTTGTTCTTTTGTTGGCGTGCATCAAAAGAAGCCTTGAAATTCTTTCTTTTTTATTAAGAAAGGGATTGTAAATTTCCTTTCCTGCTTCTAGTTTTCCTGAATAAACTCTTGCAAAGGAAAGCTTTCTTCCATCTATATATGATACTTTGAAAACTAAGGCTGAAAGAGGAGATTTTTCCTTTGGTTCAAATTTTTTGATTTCTTTTGTTTCAGGATCAATCCCCCCTGTTTGCTCAACTTCAACAGGATCTGGAAGATAGTCGATTACAGCATCAAGCAAAGGCTGAATTCCTTTGTTTTTAAGAGCTGAACCGCAAAAAACAGGAACAAGTTCAAGGCTTATTGTAGCTTTTCTTATTGCTTTTGAAATGGATTCTGAGGAAATTTCTTCTTCAGATAAAAATTTTTCCATAATTTCATCATCAAAGTCAGCAGCCTTTTCAATTAGTTCTTCCCTGTATTTTAAAGCTTCTTCTTCCATATGGTCTGGGATCTTCGTTTCATAGAACTCTGCTGTTATTTCATCAGAGCTCCATTCTATTTTTTTCATTTTAAGGAGGTCTATAACTCCGTCGAAATTATTTTCACTTCCCACAGGAAGCTGCATTATAACAGGATTTGCACCTAGCTTATCCTTCATCATTTCGACAGCGCCTAAAAAATTTGCTCCAACCCTGTCCATTTTATTTATAAATGCAAGTTTTGGAACTTTGTACCTATCGCCTTGTCTCCATACTGTTTCAGACTGGGGTTCAACTCCTCCAACCCCGCAAAAAACTGCAACTGCTCCGTCAAGCACCCTTAGTGCTCTTTCAACTTCAATGGTAAAGTCAACATGACCAGGAGTATCTATAAGCTGAATCTGGTGGTTTTTCCAATCACAGGTGGTAACAGCCGAGGAGATTGTTATCCCTCTTTGCTGTTCATCTTCCATCCAGTCCATTACAGCTTCACCGTCATGAACTTCCCCTATTTTATGGGAGCGGCCTGTATAATATAAAATTCTTTCTGAAACTGTTGTCTTACCGGCATCAATATGTGCCATAATTCCGATATTACGGAAATTTTCTATGTTTTTTTGCTGTTTGCTCATTTTACTATTGCCAAATTCTCTTTTAGTGGAAAACTTAAAGCTATATGACCCGCAAGGGTTTCAGCTTCATTTCCGTTTATTAAAATTTTAATTTCTTTAACTTCTTCTATGTTTAAGGTGAGGGTATTGACTATGGAATATATTGTCAATATCTCTGCCTGGCTTCCGCCGGGATGATTTTGTCTAATTTCTTCTGAAAAGTCAATTACAGCCACAAGATTGTCTTGAATATATAATGATAAAAGTTTGGTTCCTTCAGGCATTGCACTCATAAGGCTTGAATCGGAAGGGCCTTTTAACAAAGTTTCAATTAGTTCCTGGGCAAATTTTCTGGTATCAGAATTAAACTCAACCCTGTGTTTTTCAGCTTTAAGTGCTGAATTTTCAGAATTGGTGAAATATAAAAACACTTCTTTGCCTCGAATTTGTTTATCAGGAAGATCGATTTTATAGGTTTTTTTCTGTTCTAAACCTTTGTCTTTTTTTAGTAAAATAAAAGCAGTGCTTATTGTTAAAAGAATCAGGAGTAAAATAATAATTGTTTTTTTTGAGAGTTTCATTTGTTCAGCCCGAAAAGTTTTGGATTACAAAAATATTAATCGTAAAAAAATTTACCCCGGTTAAGCCTGATGATAAGGTTTTTAAGGTTAGACTAAATTTTTTATTATTATTTGTATAACCTAAATTTAATAGAATGATAATCAGCTTATGTCAAGTTAATGGAGGTGAAGGGGTAAATAAAATCGGATATTAAGAGTTTATAAAGATTGCCAGGGGCTGGAGGTTGATTATCTTAGGTTTTATTTGGGTTTTTTAGGTGAATTGTTTTTTTGATTTAGCAAAGCTTAAAAAATCTCAAGGTTTTATATTGTGTTTTTTTTAAATTAGTGCTTAATTAATTCGGTCTGAGTAATGAAGCAACTTTTGGGTGGGAGCAAAATTTTGGTGAATTATTTAAAGCAGGCAAAAAATTTCAGCAAAACCGCAACTGAGTGGGATAAGCTGGTTCGTAAATTTATATGTTATGAATCCGAGGCTGATAAGGAAAAACTTTTTTTTTATATGCAGCAGATTTTATTTGGTCTCCAGGATTTTCTTTATGAGCATGTCGGTGTTACAGAAGCCATAGATCTTAAAAAACTTGCCTTGTGTTATAAAGATTCTAAAATATCCGATATTCCTCAGAAAAAACTTACAGAGGTAATTTCAGAAATAATTGATGAAATCGCACCCCATGCTGTAAATGTATCGTCTCCTTATTTTGTGGGACATATGACAGCTGCAATTCCTTCATTTATGGTAATCTTAAAGGCTCTTGTTGCAGCTTTAAACCAAAATGTTGTAAAGCTTGAAACTTCAAAAGTCGTTTCAGTTATAGAAAGACAGCTTGCAGCTAAGGTTCACAGGCTTATTTATGACTTTGATGAAGATTTTTATGATGAAAATATCCAGTCAGTTGATACTACTTTAGGCTGTTTTACAGAAGGCGGGACAGCAGCTAATATGACAGCCCTTTGGGTTGCAAGGAATACTGCTCTTGGTCCAAAGGAAGGGTTTTCCGGGATTGAAATGGAGGGAATTCCCAGTGCATACAAAGCTTACGATATTGAAAGAGCTGTTGTTTTAGTTTCTCAAAGAGGTCATTATTCTCTTATAAAGGCAGGAGGAGTTCTTGGAATAGGCAATTCAAATATCATAAGAGTTGCTTCTGACTGCGATGGAACTATTCTTATCAATGACTTAAAGGAAAAAATTCAGTCTTTGCAAAAAGACAAAAAAACCAAAATTTTTGCAGTGGTAGGAGTTGCAGGCACTACAGAAACAGGTCATATTGATCCTTTGTGTGAAATGGCGGCCATTTGCAAAGAAAACAAAATTCATTTTCATGTGGACGCAGCCTGGGGAGGGCCGACTCTTACAAGTGAAAAGTATGCTAAGCTTCTTAAAGGGATAGAGCTTGCAGATTCAGTAACAATAGATGGCCACAAACAGTTCTATATGCCCATGACCTGTGGAATGGTCTTTTTTAAAAATCCAAAACATATGGATTCCATTGCTTATTATTCAAATTATATAATAAGAAAAGGTTCTGTTGATCTTGGAATAAAGTCTCTTTCTGGTTCCAAGGAAGCTAACTCACTTATTCTTCACGGAGCTTTCGAGCTTCTTGGCAAAAGGGGCTATGGAATGCTTATTGATCACGGAATTGAGCTTGCCATTGAATTTGCAGAAGAAATAAGAAAAAGGGAAAATTTTCAGTTGGTGACTTCGCCCAAGCTAAACATCCTCACATATAGATATTGTCCTACTAAAGTAAAGCGTGAGCTCCTTTCCAAAACCGGTGAACAAAGAAGCAAAATTCAGGAAAAACTCAATGAGATCAATCTTAATATTCAGAGGACTCAAAGGGAAAGAGGTAAAAGTTTTGTATCCCGTACAGCTATGAAAAGAAAGGAAGATTCTGAGGAAATAGTTGTTTTAAGAGCTGTTTTAATGAATCCTTTGACAAGTATAGAAATTTTAAGGGAAGTTCTTGATGAGCAGGAAGAAATTTTTCAGGAAGAATGTGAATCCATGATTTAGTTTTTATCAAATCAAAATTTACATTTAAAAAAGGGCAGGTTTACTGCCCTTTTTTTGTTTAAAACTTATCCAGATGAATTTTTTGTATTTGGTTTTTCACATAGGAATTATCATGTCCTTTTGGAAGAGAGTCTGGGTAGCCAGCTCCTATAATTGAAAGAACCCTGTAGTTTGCTGGGATGTTTAAAATATCTTTTACATAAGTTTCTGCCTCTAAATTTTCGTTATGTTCTCTTTTTCTTATTTGGCACCAGCAGCTTTTAAGATCAAGTGATTCACAGGCAAGCTGAATGTAAATTGAGGCAATTGAGGAGTCCTCAATCCAGACATCGCATTTTTCAGGATCTGCTATAATTGTCACAGCAAGGGAAGCTGTTTTTAAAAAAGAGGAACCATGGGGTTTTGATTTGGAAAGCTTTTCAATGATATTTTTATCTGTGGTAAAAATAAACTCCCAGGGGTTGATAGACCTTGAAGAAGGGGATCTTAAAGCCGCTTCTTTAAGTGCTTCAATTTTTTCAGGTTCTATAGGTTTGTTTTTAAAAACTCTTACACTTCTTCTGTTTCTTATTAATTCAAAAAACATTTTTTATTCTCCATATTAAGTTTGGCTTAAGTCTGTATAAGTTGTTTAAATTCAGTTGTAATTTTTGTTTATACTTACCATATAAATTAAAAATTAATAAGTCTGGTTTTTTAGATTTATAAAAAGAAGACTTGGTAGTTTAGGAAATATTGATTTTTGATTAATTCTTTTTAATAGTTAGGTTCGGGTTTGGTTCTTTTGAGTTCTAAATGAAAGTCAATAACCAATCAGTTTTTAAGTTTTTCTTTTCCTTGCTCTTCAATGTTGATAATAATATGTTTTTAGGGCAAAATATCTCCAAAAGCCTTTTAATTCAAATTATTTTACACAGGGTTTCTAAATATGAGTGATTCACAAAAAGCCGAAGAAATTGCAAAAACAGTAATCGAAGTTATCAGAGGTCTTGCTTCTAAAAAGGTGGAAATGAATATTGGAAATCTTTCAAAAGAGCTTCTTTTAAAAAAGGAGCTTTTTGTTTCTACAGATAAGATTGGAAAGACAGGAAAGTTTTCAAAAGACTATTTAGAACTCCAGGAAAAGTACGAAGATTTGGAAAGTAAAAAAAACCAGTTTTTCAGAGATTATGAGGAACTTGTTGATAAACGAAGAAGAGAACAGGAAATTTTTAAAAAAGCTGTTTTATATTTAAGTGATTTAGCCAAACTCTCCGGTCCTGAAAGTTTAAAAGGGCATATTGAAAGATTTAGAAAGTTTATAAAAAACAATTCAGAAGCAGGGGTGCTTGATTCTGAGTTGTTAACTTTGAAAAATATTATGCTCAAAACTGAAATTGAGGACAGTGCAAGGGAAGATGAAAAAAAGAGTTTTTTTAAAAAAATCAGATTTGCCCAGGCAAAGGGGATGGATGAAAGTGAAAGAAGCGAATATGTTGAAATCCTGAGAGAAACCTATAAGGATATTGTTGAAAAATTAAATCTTGCTGTGGGAAAAGAATTTATTGAGGAACTCACTGAGTTTGGGTCAACAATTTCTGAGCTTTCCTCTGCTGATGATTTTTTTATGGCAAGATCGAAAATTTTGGATATTTTAAAAGTTTATTTAAAGTCTGTTAATGATGACAGGGAAGAAGCTGCAAAATTTATTAAGGAAATCGGTAAAAGGCTTCTTGAAGTGGAAGAGCAGCTTTTAAAATCATATACAGATGATTCCCGGGATATTCAGGATTCAAACACCAGCTTTACGTCCATGCTTGAAAATCATTTGAATGATTTGAATGAAAATGTTTTAGCTAGCAATAGCCTTGAAGAGGTTAAAAATGCAGTTGTTTCCAAGCTAAATACAATTAAAATTGTAATTCACAGGAAAAATTCAGAAGATAAAAAATATCAGGAGCACACAGAACAAAAGATATCGAAGTTGCAAGAGGAGCTTTTAAGCTTTAAGGCTGAAGTACTGGAAACCGAAGAAAAATTCAGAGAAATGGAAAGGGATCTTCTTCTTGATTCTCTTACGGGTGCTTATAATAGAAGGGCATATGATAAAAGGATAAAAGAAGAGGTTGAAAGGTTTTTCAGGTATAAAACAAAGTTTTCCATGATTTTATTTGACGTGGATCATTTTAAAAGAATAAATGATCTTTATGGTCATGGTATAGGTGACAAATGCCTTGCTGAAATAATAAAAAAAGTTACTCCTCTTTTAAGGGAAGTAGACTTTCTTGCACGGTATGGAGGTGAGGAGTTTGCAGTTCTTCTTCCTGAAACAGATCTTGAAGGAGCTGTAAAAGTAGCTGAAAAAATTAGAAAAACTATTGAAGAAATTTCCTTTATATATAAAAAAGAAAAAATTACAATAACTGTAAGTCTTGGGGTATGTGAAATAAATGAAGAAGATTCTGGTTATGATTCTCTTTTTTCAAGGCTTGATATGGCAATGTATGAGGCTAAGGAAAGCGGAAGAAATAAAGTGGTTTCAGTAAAATAAAAACGGAGGTTTAATGCAGGATAAAAATGAGGAATCCGGGTTTTTAAAAACCAGGTGCAATTACAATCCGCCAAGATGCTTGGTATATGAAAACAAAGATCTTTATATTGAAAAAGATCTTTCTATTGATTTTGACATTCATCCTGAAGCTGCAAAGCTTCTTCCTGATCTTTGTAAAAACAGATTTTTGTCTTTTAATAAAGAAAAAAAGGGCAGTAAAATCGACAAATCCCTTAAAAAACGAATAGGGGTGGTTTTTTCAGGAGGACCTGCTCCAGGGGGGCACAATGTAATAGCAGGACTTTATGATTTTGCCAAAGAAGCAAACCCTGAAAATACAATTATAGGTTTTTTAGGGGGGCCTGAGGGAATAGTTGAAGGCAGTTATATTGAGATAGACTCTGAAATTGTAGACAAGTATAGAAACAAAGGCGGCTTTTCCATGCTTAAAACAGGCCGCACAAAAATAGACACAGAAGACAAAAAAGAAAAATGCCTTAAAAATTGCAAAGAACTGGGACTGGATACCCTTGTGATTATCGGGGGAGATGATTCAAACACCAATGCTGCTTTTCTTGCCCAGTCTTTTTACAATCAGAGTATTCAGGTACTTGGAGTTCCTAAAACCATTGATGGGGATATTCAGATTAAAGATGTCAATGGAAAGGTTTTGTGTCCTATTTCATTTGGGTTTCATTCTGCAGCAAGCTCTTTTGCCTCAAATATCAGAGGGCTTCAGACAGATGCTGCTTCAGATGTAAAATATTGGCATATCTGCAAGGTTATGGGAAGGGTTGCCAGCCATCTTGCACTTGAAGTAGGTCTTCAGACCCAGCCCAATATGGTTCTCATAGGGGAAGAGTTGGCTGATTATGTTGATCAGTCAAAGATTGAAAAGTCAAAGGGAAAAGAAATGGACTATTCAGCTTTTGGAATGACTCTTCGTCATCTTTCAAGAGTAGTTTGTGATCTTATTGTAAAAAGAGCTGAAATGGGGAAAAATTATGGAGTTCTTGTTATCCCGGAAGGGCTTCTTGAATTTATTAATGAAATTCAAACTTTTATAATAAAGCTCAGCTCTCTTATTTCTGAATATAACAAAACCCATGACAATAGCTTTCACACCGATTTTAATTCCCTTGATTCAAAGCTTGATTATCTTAGAAGAATGGCAAGACAGGCTCAGGAGGAAAATTTGATAACTGTCTGGACTTCAAGGGATGATGATCTTTTTAATGATATTCCCGATTTTTTTAAGGAAGGTCTTTTAACCGAAAGGGATAACCATGGTAATTTCCAGTTTTCCCAGGTGGAAACAGACAGGGTTTTAATGGAGCTTGTTAGAGATTACCTTAAAATTTTAAAGGATAGAGGAGTTTACAGGCTTGGAGTTGAAAAAAACTGGTATTTAAAAAAAATGAAAGAAGCAGGACTTGATCCTGAACGCTATGCAAAAGTTATTTTTGAAAACAGTTTTTATGATTTATTCCTTTTGAGGAAAAAGGATATAATTTCTAGAAAAACTTTAAGACAGGCTCTTGTTAATGCAAATCTTATTTTAAAAGATGAAGAACCTCCCAAAACTGTTTCAAAGATTTTTGAAAAAACAATTCCTAAGTTCAAAATGCAGACTCATTTTTATGGATATGACGGAAGAGGTTCTGACCCCACAGCTTTTGATTCAAATTATACATATAATCTTGGAGCAACAACTTTTTTTCTCGCTTTGAGCGGATGCACCGGGTATATGGCTTGTGTGAGAAACCTTGAAAAAGATTTTTCCAGCTGGGAACCTGGAGGAATTCCAATCGCACCTTTAATGCATCTTGAGGAAAGAAAAGGCAAGCTTGATCTGGTCATAGAAAAAGCTGTTGTTGATTTAGATTCCCGGGCATTTAAAAAGCTTAAGTCAATGCGTGATGAATGGCTTGGGATTTATCCCGGTGAAGATAAAACAAGAGAACCGGATTTAGATTTATTATCTGAAGACAAAAGTCATATTCCTCCAATGATTTTATCCCTTAACTCATAGTTGTAAAATGGCGGGATTCGCCATTTTTTAAGGAGGGTTTGTGAATTTTTTTAAAAAGATTTTTTTTCAGCCAAAGCTTGACTGGGTTCAAATTGAGGTAAGTTCTATATGCAATGCATCCTGCAGTTATTGTCCCCAGACTTTGTTTAAAAATAAAATCAGAAATAATTTTATTGATGAAAAAGCCATTGATTCAATTTTAGCTGAGCTTTCCCCAAAAACCTATATTCATCTTCAGGGCTGGGGAGAGCCTTTTTTAAATCCTGATTTTTTAAAGATTTTAAAAAAAATAAAATCAAAGGGATTTAAAGCTGGAACTACAACCAATGGAACTCTTTTAACCGATGAAACCCTTGAAGCTCTTGTGGATCTAAAACTTGATTATCTTGCATTTTCAACTGCTGGCTTAAGTGAATTTGAAAATGATTTTGTCAGAAAAAAAACCAGTTTTTCCAAGATTTCAGAATTAATTGAAAAAATTAAAATCTTGAAAAAGAAAAGAAATTCTAAGCTGCCCAAAATACATTTGGCAAATATTGTTTTTAAATCTAGTGTTGAGAGTTTTTTCTTGTCTGACGAAATTTTAGCCAGGTTAAATCCTGATCAAATTGTTGTAAGTGCTGTTTCTTTATGTTGCACAAAAGAAATGGAAAAAGAAGCATTCCTTGCAGATACTGAACAGGAGTTTGAAATTGTAAAGTCAAGATTTCAATGCTTTAAAGATAAGACAGGCCAAAATATCCATTGTCATTTGGTTTCCCCTTTTTTCCTAAAAGAAGAATGCAGTGAAAATATAAAAACAACCTTGTTTATAGGTTCAGATGGAAGTGTTTTTCCCTGTGTTTTTCTTGGGGTTCCAGTTGCAAGAGGTTGTTATATTTACGAAAGAGGGGTTAAAAAGGAGCTTGTAAATAAAAGTTTTGGGAATGTTTACAATGAAAGCTTAACAGCAATCTGGAACAAAAAAGAATATAAAAAATTTAGACAAAAAGATTATCTTTTAAATGATTTATGCAGTTTGTGTCTTAAACGCTCTGTTGATTACGGGATTGAAGAACCAGGGGAAATACCCCAATCTTATGATGCTAAGTGGGAGCTTATAAAAGAGGTAAATGCAGAAGCAGAAGATAGAATACGTCTGGAAAAAGAGCTGAAAAAGCAAAGAGACAGTTTTTAATAATTAACAATTTTGATAAGTAAAAAAAGTTAACAAAAGTTTTATATTTTTATTGAAATTTTGGTCTGACTTTGAGTCAGCTCCAAAAACTATTTCCAGGTTTTAATTTTTATTTCAAATTGGACCATTTACAATTGTTTTTTTTCATGGTAGTTGTAAGTTACTGAATTTAAGAATATTTTCCTGATATTTCTAAAATTTCCAAGGAAAAAAGCATTAATATGAGGCTGTCAAAAAACTATACCACTTGACAACGCTGAATTTTAGTGTTATTGATATATGTAATTGGTTGTTGTCGCAATTTTCCTGATCTTCCAGGAGACAGCAGCTTTTTTCAGTTAAAATCCATAAAAATTTAAACTATCAATATATATAAGGAGGTAATCAAAACCAATATTATAATTAGATTAATAAACAGCAGTACTAGTCCTTTTGCAAAAAACAATAAATCCACTAAACAACCACAACAAATGAAAGAAACAAAAAAAGAAATGAAAACAAGTATTAAGAGTTTTATGTTTAATATGACAATAGCTCTCTTTCTTATTTCAACTATAGGCTGTATGTCCTTTTCAGAAGAATCTAATTCAAGCAGTTTTGCATCAGGAAATAAATTAGTAATTCCTGTAGGAGAGTCAGAAATTCTTGAAGCTGAAATGGAGCTTTCAGAGTGTGAAAGACAAATCCTGAATATTAAGGATCGCATGGCATCGGGAGAAATAGTAGAAGGTGAAGTTTTTAATTCCCTTTATACTTTACATTCGCTAACGTCTAGAAAAGATTGTCTTGAAAAAAAACTTGCCAAGGTAGAATCAGGTGAGTAAGTCGAGTTTGTGAGCTGGTTGTGGATACGAAGGGTCAGGTTTTAAAGTCTGCCTCTTCGTGTTTACATCCCCTGTTTATGCATATTGCCCAGCACACCAACCCGAAGACCAGGCCCATTGTAAATTATATCCCCCAAGCCAACCGGCTACATCAAGTACTTCTCCTGTAAAGTAAAGACCTTTAACATTTAGTGCTTCCATTGTTTTGGAAGATATTTGGTTACAATCAATACCGCCAATTGTTGTTTCAGCTTTTTTAAACCCCAGGTTTCCTGATGGTTTTATTTCAAGGTTATGAATTGTATTTAAAATTGAAACTATGTCACCGGCAGTCAATGATTTTAATCTTTTGGCTGCCAAATTTTTTTCAATCATTGCTTCAACAAGATTTTTTGGCAAAAATTGTGAAATAAAGTTTTTTACAATTTTATTTGACTGATTGTCTTTCTTTATTTCCCCTTCAATATTTTTATCAGGCAGAAAATCAATAAAAAGCGAATTGCCGGGTTTTAAGTATAAAGAAATCTGTAAACCTGCAGGGCCGCTGATACCTTTATGGGTAAAAAGAATATTTTCCTTAAAAGAAATTTTATTTGTTTTTACAATTGCGTTTACTGCAATTCCTGAAAGAAGGGAAAACTTTTTCTTGTCTTCAGGCGAAAACGCCAAAGGAACAAGACCTGGAAAAGGCTTTATTATATCAATTCCAAAATTATCAGCAATTTCATATCCAATAGAAGAAGCTCCAATTTGGGGAGCAGCCATTCCTCCTGAAGCAACAACAAGAGATTTTGATTTAAATGAGCCCGAATCTGATTTAACAATGAAGAAATCTTTTATTTTTCGAACTGAGTTTATTTTGGTTTCAAAAAAAAATTGGGTCTTGTACTTTTTAAGCTCATTTAAAAATAAATCTAAAATTTCTTTTGCACTTTTTTTTAAAAAAAGCTGACCAAGATTTCTTTCTTCATATTTAATTCTATGCCCTTCAACCATGGATATAAAATCATTTTGTGAAAATCTTGAAAGAGCTGATTTTACAAAATGGGGATTAGTTGAAATATAATTTTCAGGGTCAAGATTTTTATTTGTAAAATTACATTTGCCCCCTCCTGAAACAAGAATTTTTGCACCAGCAATTTTATTATGGTCAAGAATAATTACTTTTTTTCCACGTTTGGAAGCTTGAAGTGCACACATTAATCCTGATGCTCCAGCACCGATTATTATAATATCTGCAATATTTATATTTTTTTTCATCAAAATCTGCTTTCAAAGTTTATTTTTAATTAAATATTTCAATTGTTGTATATCATTTAAACGATAAAAAACTATGGAATAATTTTTATTGATCTTGTGACAAGGCATAGGGGCAGAATCTAAATTTTTATATAGATTTTCAACAATAAATCAGGCTGCAAATTTTAGAATCTGGAATTAAAGCTTAAAAAATTATATGATATTCCGATATTAAAATAGTCAAATAAATTAAAATCGGATTGTTAATCATGTCAAAGCCAAAAAAATCAAAAGTTTTTATAATTGCAGAAGCCGGAGTAAACCACAACGGAAGCCTTGAAACAGCAAAAAAAATGATAGATCAAGCCGCAATTGCCGGAGCAGATGCTGTAAAATTTCAGGCTTTTAAGGCAGATAATCTTGTTTCAAAAAATGCCGATATGGCTGATTATCAAAAAAGAAATCTAAACAAAAATACCACCCAGTATGAAATGCTCAAAAAACTTGAATTTGGTGAAAAAGAATTTATTGAACTAAATAATTATTGTAATTTAAAAAATATAAAATTCATGGCAAGCCCTTTTGATAATGACTCAATAGATTTTCTTGCAGAAATTAAAGCTTTTCCCTTAAAAATTCCTTCAGGTGAAATAGTAAATTATCCCTATCTTGAAAAAATTGGCAGACTTAATAAAGAAGTTATTCTTTCAACAGGAATGAGTACCCTTGGAGAAATTGAAGATGCTTTAAATCTTTTAACAAAATCTGGGACAGATATTTCAAAAATTACAGTTTTACATTGCAATACAGAGTATCCAACTCCTTTTGAAGATGTAAATTTAAAAGCCATGATCACCATAAAAAATGCATTTCCCGGAATAAAAGTCGGATATTCAGATCATACCCTTGGCATTGAAGTTCCAATTGCAGCAGCGGCTCTTGGGGCAGAAGTAATTGAAAAACATTTTACTCTTGATTTAAATATGGAAGGCCCTGATCATAAGGCTTCGCTTACTCCTAAGTTGCTGAAAGAAATGGTAAATGCTGTAAGAAATATTGAAGCTGCTTTTGGAGATGGTGTGAAGAAGCCTTCTGAATCTGAGAAAAAAAATATAAAAATAGTCAGAAAAAGTATTACTGCATCAAAAGATATAAAAGAGGGTGAAGTTTTTACTCTTGAAAACATTACATTAAAAAGACCTGGAACAGGGCTTTCTCCTGTATTATGGAATCTGCTTATCGGTAAAAAGTCTTCAAAAAATTATAAAAAAGACCAACAAATAGAAATTTAAAGGATCTTAATGAAGAACGTAATGGTTGTCACAACAGGAAGAGCTGATTACGGTCTTTTATACCCACTGATAAAAGCAATTGAAAAAAGTAAACTTTTAAGCCTTTCTTTGTGTGCCACAGGTTCCCACCTTTCAAAATTTCACGGTTATACGCTGGATTTAATCAAAAAAGATAAAATATCAATTGATTTTATAGTTGATTTAAAACTTGGTTCAGATACAGAAAAAGATATTTGCAATTCTATATCAATAGGTATTCAGGGGTTTTCAGAAATTTTTACAGCAAAGAAACCAGATCTAATTGTTTTGCTGGGTGACAGATATGAACTTTTTTGTGCTGCAATTCCATCGGTTATTCATAAAATTCCTATTGCTCATATTCATGGGGGGGAATCAACTTTAGGACTTATTGATGACCCTGTGCGTCATTCAGTAACAAAAATGTCTTCACTTCATTTTGCCTCTTTAGAAATTTATAGAAAAAGAATCATTCAAATGGGAGAATTTCCTGAAAGGGTTTTTAATGTTGGAGCAATAGGCATTGATAATATAAAAAATATTCAGTTACCTGAAGTTGATGAATTAAACAGTATTACAGGAGCAGATTTTAGAAAAAAAATTGGTTTGCTGACCTATCATCCTGTAACACTTGATTATACAAGTCCTGAAAAACAGATTAGTGAAATTCTTGAAGCAGTCAGGAGTTCTGAAATTTGTGCTCTTGCAACCATGCCAAATGCTGATTCAGGAAATAATGCCATATATCAAGCCTTAAAAGTATTTTCAGAAAAATATCCTCAAAAATTAATTCTTGTAAAAAATCTTGGTCAAAGGGCTTATCTTGGAGCAATGAAACATTCATCTTTAATGATAGGCAATTCTTCAAGTGGAATTATTGAATCTCCGTTTTTTAAACTTCCTGTGGTAAATATTGGAGACAGACAAGGGGGAAGATACAAAACAGAAAATATTTTAGACACAGATTGTAACAGTAAAAGCATCAAAAAAGTAATTGAAAAAGCTTTGTCTTCTGATTTTAGAAAATTTATTGAAAACATGGACAACCCCTATGGCAATGGAACTGCATCTGCTAAAATAGCAAGTAAGCTTGAGGAAATTGATTTTAAAGATAAAAGCCTGATTAAAAAAGGATTTTATGATTTAAATTAAGGAAGTTTTTATGAATATTGTTTTTATAGGCACTGTAGATTTCAGCCGTCATTGCTTGGTTGAGATTTTAAAAAATAATGGGAAAATATCTGGAATTATAAGTTCTGAAAATTCAGGGTTTAATAGTGATTATTCAGATTTATCTGATATTGCAGAAAAAGTTGGTATTCCTTTTTTACTTACAAAAGATATAAACAGTGCTGATACAGAAAGGTGGATTGCTGATAAAAAACCAGATATTATTTTTTGTTTCGGCTGGTCAAATCTTATTAAAAAAAGACTTTTAAATTTGCCGCCAATGGGAATACTTGGAGTTCATCCTGCTTTACTTCCAGAAAACAGGGGCAGACATCCTATAATCTGGTCTATTGTTTTAGGTTTAAAAAAAAGCGGGCTTACATTTTTTTTTATGGATGAAGGTGCTGATTCTGGTCCAATTCTTTCTCAAAAAAGTTTTGAAATTTCAGAAACTGATAATGCTGCCGATGTATATGAAAAAATAAAGAGACTTGCTTGTTTTCAGATAAAAGAATTTTTGCCTCATCTCGAAAAAAATACTTATAAATTGACTTTACAAGATAATTTAAAGGTAAATTATTTGAGAAAAAGAAGTACAAAAGATGGAATTATAGACTGGAGAATGCCTTCAAATGGAATATTAAACCTTGTAAGGGCTCTTTATAAACCATACCCGGGAGCAGAAATAAAAATTAAAGATAAGAATTATAAAGTTTGGAAGGTTGAAAAATCTTTAAAAGATTTGCCTGTAAATATTGAACCAGGCAAAGTTATTGAGGTTCAAGAAAATATACCTTGTGTAAAAACCGGAGACGGAAGTATCAAAATTCTTGAAATTGAACCAGAGTTTATTTTTAAAAAAGGAATGTATTTATGAAAGTGCTGGTTATTTCAGTACATCCAGACGATGAAACATTAGGCTGTGGTGGAACAATTTTAAAACATAAAAAAAACAATGATGAAATGTACTGGCTTATTATCACAGGTGTTTCAACTGAACTTGGGTATTCAAAAGATTTTATAGATAAAAGAAAAAAACAAGTCTTAGATGTGTCAAAAGCTTATGGATTTAAAGATGTAATAAATTTGAATTTTCCTGCCGCAAAACTTTATAATGTAGATTTTAGTCTTTTGCTTGATAAAATTTCTGAAACCATTCAAAAAATTAAACCCCATACAGTTTACACTGTAAACAGGTCAGATATTCATACAGATCATCAAATTGCTGCAAAAGCAGTAATGAGTTCATTGAAAAGTTTCAGAGCTGCTTTTGTTAAGAGATTGCTTATGTATGAATGTCTTTCTGAAACAGAAATTGCTTTCCCTTTGCCTGAAAATGTTTTTATTCCAAACTCATATTCAGATATAACAGAGTTTATTGATGATAAAATTAAAATAATGGAAATTTACAGTTCTGAGGTTCAGCAGCCTCCTTACCCAAGGAGTCTTGAAAATATCAAATCTCTTGCAAGATTTAGAGGTGCCTCTGTTTCTGCTTATTATGCAGAAGCTTTTATGCTTTTAAGAGATGTTTTTTAGCTTAAGCCTTTTGCCCTTGTTGTCGATTCATTTTTATATGTTTTATTTTTATAAGGAAATTATCATGGCAGACTGGAAAAAAGTAGCTGTAAAACCAGATGATTCAATAAAAAAAGTAGTGGATATAATAGACAAATCAGCATTACAAATTGCTCTTGTTACAGACAACAACGGCAGGCTTCTTGGAACTGTAACAGACGGTGATATAAGAAGAGGGCTTTTAAAAGGTATTGGCCTGGATGGAAAAATTAAAGAGGTCGCCAATAAAAACCCACACACTGCAACTTCAAAAATGAATGAATTTGCAGTTAAATCATTGATGAAAAGGTTTGGAATAAAACAAATACCTATTGTAGGTAAAGACTTAGAAATAATAGATTTAATAGTATCAAAAGAGTTTTTAGGACAAAACCTTAAAGAAAATCCTGTTGTTATTATGGCAGGCGGACTTGGAACAAGACTTAGACCCCTTACAAATGACTGTCCTAAACCCCTTCTTAAAATTGGCGGTAAACCTATTTTGGAAATTATTCTTGATAATTTTATAAGTGAAGGGTTTGAAAGTTTTTATTTTTCAATAAATTATAAAGGTCAAATGATAAAAGATTATTTTGAAGATGGTTCAAACTGGGGAGTTTCAATAAATTATATTGAAGAAGATAAAAAACTTGGAACTGCCGGAAGCCTTTCTCTTTTGAATGAAACTTTTGATAATCCAATGATTGTAATGAATGGTGATTTACTTACAAAAGTTAATTTTAGTCAGCTTCTCGATTTTCATAAAGAAAATAACCATACTGCAACAATGTGTGTAAGAAATTATGAAATGCAGATACCTTATGGAGTGGTAAATATTGACGGCTCAACTTTAAATTCAATTGAGGAAAAACCTGTACATAAATTTTTTGTAAATGCAGGTATTTATGTATTAAATCATGATGTTAAAGATATAATTCCTGAAAATGATTATTATGATATGACTGATTTATTCAGGGAAATTGTTGGAAAAAAAATGAAAACCGGAGTTTTTCCAATTAAGGAATACTGGGTTGATATTGGAAGACTTCAGGATTTTGAAACAGCTAATTTTGAATATGCTCAAATTTTCACTTCATGATGAAAGGTATTTAATGAAATTACTTATAATCAATCCACCCATAAGAGTTACCGATAAACCAAGGCATATTCCCCATGGGCTTGCAATTTTGGCAAATATAATCAGGAAAAAATTAAATTTTGTAGATTTGGTTTTTATCGACTGGAACGCAAATAGATACAGTAATAAAAAAATGAAATCCATTTTAAGAGAAGTTGAGTATGATGTTGTTATGATAGGAGGGCTTGTACCTGTTTATAAGACTGTAATTGAACTTTCACAATGGATACGAAGTATTTCAAAGAAAGCAAAAATTATTGCAGGTGGAAGTGTTGCAATGAGCATTCCCCAGCTTTTGTTGGAAAATTCTGAAGTTGATATTGTTTGTACAGGAGAGGGTGAAAAAACAATAGTAAATCTTTTGCGTGCCTTAAAAGAAGAAAAAAATCCTGATTTAAATAAAATAAAAGGTTTGGCCTATCTTGAAGATGATAATTATATAAGAACCGAGGAAGAGGAGCTTATAAAAGATCTTGATTTAGAAAGTGATATGCCTGCCTATGATCTTCTTCCCATGGATATATATTTGAAAAACAATATTATTGGGCTTGGAAGAGAAACTGATTTTATTTCCAGCAGAGGATGTCCATATAAATGTTCTTTTTGTTATCAGCCATGGGGTCGCAAATTTAGAGGTCATTCTGTTGAATTTATTACTGATTCAATAAAATATATTGATAAACTTTATGGTTTAGATTTTGTTTGTTTTCAGGATGATGAGTTTATGGCAAAGCCCAAAAGAGTTTATGAGTTTTGCGAAGCAAGGAACAAATATTTCCCCAATATAAGATGGTCTTCAACAGGAAGAGCCAATATTATAAATGATGATATAATGCAGGTTGTAACAACTTCTGGCTGTTGCTCTGTTTCATATGGCTTTGAGTCTGGTTCTCCTTTTATGTTAAAAAAAATGAATAAAGCAATAACCCCTGAGCAAATGTCAAATGCAGTTTATCTTAATAGAAAATACGGGCTGCCAATTCCTATTTCTTTTATTTTAGGCATGCCTGGTGAAACAAGAGAAACCTGTGAAGAAACAATTCATTTTTGTATTGAAAATAATCTTCATCTTGGTTCTCTTATGTTTGCAACACCTTATCCTGGAACAGAAATTTTTGAATATGCATTATCTAAAAAAAGAATAAATGAAAACAAGCTGCATGAATTTGTTCTTGGTTTAGGCGATGCAAGGGATTTTGTGATAAATTTAACAGATGAATTTACAGATGAAGAGCTTAAATTACAATATGGTGAAATGCAAAAAAGAACTTTGGAAAAATTTACCCCCTTGCCCATAGAAGAAGTAAGTACAAAAATTAAAACTTTATATGGAAAGTTCGCATCAGATTACTTAAATCTTGATGATGCAGAAAAAGAACACCGTCAAAAGCACGGTGCCATCAATCTTTTTTAATAACTTTTATTATTGGAAGAATCATGACTAAAATTTTATCAATAATTGTTGCAAGGAAAGGAAGCCTTGGTCTTAAAAGTAAATGTATGCTTCCTATAAATTCAAAGCCTGTGGTTGAATATGTTATTGAATGGAGTACCGGTCTTTCAGATACAAAAAAAGATATTTTTGTTGATACCCTGGTTTCAACAGATATTGAAGATCTTGAAGATATTTGCAAAAAACACAATGCTTTTTATCTGAAAAGAGATGAAAACCTTGCTGGTAATGCTGTAAGAATTGAAGATGTTATGGCAGATGTAGTTGAAAAAAGAAAAGGTAAATGGGATTATTTAAGTCTTTTATATGGTAATATTCCTATCAGATATAACAACCTTTTTTATGAACCTTTAGAGTTTTTGGAAAAAAATAAAAGTTATGATGCAGCTATATCTTTTCAAAATGTTGAAAAATACAATCCTGACTGGATGATAGACTTGTCAGAAGATGAACTTCCTGATTGGAATGAAAAAGGGTTTAGGCGTCAGGATTTAAAACAATACATGGTTCATGACGGTCATACCTGTATAACCAGAGCAGAGTTTTTTATTCAAAAGTATAATGAAATGCAAAATACAAGAACAGGTAAAATGTATGAAGTCTTTGGTACAAAGATAAAGCCATGGTTAAACGGAGAGCTTATTATTGATATTGACACAGAAAGAGACTTTGTTTTGGCAGAGGCTTTAAAAGCGTATGAATTATTTACAAAGGGTTAGGCTGTATTGTCATAAAAAATAAATTAAAAACAATGTATAGTGATTTGTTTGACACTGCTGATAAGGAGTTTTTTTGGAAAGAATAATATATCAAAAGAATATCAAAGCTCTGGAACAAAAATATCCTAATTATTATAAAAAAATTCTTGATTTTCAGTCAGAGGATGTTGAGTTAGAGTTAAGAAAAAATAAAAATTATTATGGTTTAGATGCTAATGTCAGAGGACGAGGCATTGTAAATATAAATAATTTTTTTGCCCCAGAAGAAGAAGCCAACGATATAGTTGATAATCTTGAGCTTGAGACTGGTGAACTTAGATTTATAGTTGGAATGGGACTTGGATATCTTTTAAAAGAAATTTCAAAAAGAGAAATTAAGTTTTTAAAAATTGTTATTATAGAACCTTATATATCTATTTTTAAAAAAGCATTGGAAGTAATTGACCTTTCAGAAGAAATATTTAGTGATAATGTCTATTTTCTTTTGGGTGAAGATTTTAATTTTGGCCTGGTGTTCTCACAAAGTAATTTTGACACAGCTTTATTTGTTAAAGGTTTAAAAATAAGCTTTTATGAGCCAGAAAGAAAAATAAATCCCGAACTTTTTAGTAGTATTGTAGATAATGTCAAGGAACAGGTAACTCAATATAAAATGCAGGTTAATACTGTCGCTGGAACAGGTCCTGTGTTTTTTGAAAACTCAATGAAAAACCTTACAACTACAATTAATTCAGCCAATCTTTATTCTCTTAAAGACATTTTTAAAGACAAGCCTGTTATGGTAGTAGGTGCAGGTCCTTCACTTAAAGATGATATAGAAATAATTAAAAAATATCAGGATTATATGGCAATTTTTACAGTTGATACTGCCTTGCCTGTATTATTGAAAAATGGAATAAAGCCTGATCTTGCAGGAGCAGTGGATTTTCATTCAATATCTTATACTAAATATAAAGATTATCTTGAACAAACCAAAGATGTTCCTTTTTTGTATCATAATGAATGCGCAAGTATGATAATCAAGCCTTATAAATCTCCTGTTAAATTTTTTGTTACCACTAAATACGGGCTTTTCAGTTTATTGGAAGATAGCTGGGACGGTTGGATTGATCCTCCTAAAATGGATGGTGTACCTCACTTAATGCTTTTTGCAGCTTTGTATTCAGGTGGAAGTTCGATTGTTTTTTCAGGCCTTGATCTTGGATATGTTGGTTTTAAATCTTACGCTGATGGTGCTTCAATGTCAGCAACCCTTGATTTTAAATCAATAGTCTGGGCAAAAGGATATGATAACGAGCCTGTTGCAACTGCAACCCAAATGGTTTCCCAAAGAATGATAATTGAAGATTATATTAAAAATTCAGATGTCAAATTTTACAACTCCAGTAAAGGAGTAAAAATTAAGGGAGCTGAAAAAATAGACCTGGATTCTTTTTTAACAGCTCTTAATTTAAGTATAATTCCCAAAAAAGATATTCTTTTTAAAGCATACTCTCAAAGTAAAAAACCCGATAAAAATTATCTGGTTCAAGTTTTAGAAAAAGAAATTGAAGAGCTTGAAAAATTAAGAAAAAAATTTCGTAAAGGAAAAGAGCTTGCTGAAAAAACAGAAAAAATTTCACCCCAAAAAATAAAAAATCATTCCCAAAAAGTTGGAGCTGTTTGTGATTATTTTGATAATGAGTCTAATCTTCCTTTGTCTGTAGCATCAATTACCCAGCTTCTTGCAAAAGATGAACTTGAATTAAGATGCCTTGAATACAAGATGAATCTTGAAATGGAAGAAATTTCCAATAATAAAAAAGTTTTAAAGGAAATGGGGTTTATAAAAAAATGGTTTGAATCAAGACAAAAATCAATAACAAAACTTCTTAATATTTATAAAGATTTAAAATCAAGGTTAGAAAATGAAATTAATTTACAAGATAAAATTTTTCTTTCAAATAATGACAAAGAAAAGAGCAGTCTTTTAACAAGCCTTGGTGATGAATATTTTAGTTTTATGGATTTTGTAAGCGCTGAAGAAGTTTATAAAAAATCAATTGAATATGATGAAAATAATTTTTTGGCCTATTCAGGACTTGGAAAAGTATTTAGCAGGCTTTTACAATCAGAAAAATCGTTAAAATGTTTTAACAAAGCAAAAGAAATATCCCCTGAAAATAAATTAATTAAAAAACTTCTTATCCAGGAAGAAAATATTTCAGAAGAAAGACTTTCAGAAGCTAAGCTTTATCTTGACCAAGGTTTTAATGTTTATGGTTCAAACAACAGAACCCATTGGGCAATAAAAATTTGTAAAGAAATTTTAGAATTAGATCCAAAAAATGAAAAAGCACAAACACTTAAAAAAGCCGGAGAAGAGTGGCTTGAATATTTAGAAGACAGAAATAAAGAATATCTTCCCATAATAACCCAAGAATTAAATCAAGCTTTATTATATATAGAAGAAGTTTCTCAAAATGATTTGGATAAGGCCATAGATTTTTTAAATGTACTTTTAGCACAGAATCCGGGCAATCCCAATATTCTTGAATTGATGGGTATTTATCATTTTAATAAAAACGAAATTTCAAAAGCAAAAACTTATCTTATTCAGGCTTCTTCTATTTCCAACTCGCCTTCACCTTATATTCACCTAGCTTTAATTAATAAGTCCCAAGGAAATTATGAAGAAGCATTATATCAGATTATTGAGGCTGATAAGATGGCTGGAAACCTTCCTGAAATAAAAAAAGCTGTGGCTGAAGTTTATATTTTAAATAATATGGATTCCCAGGCTTTAAATTATTATATGGAAGCCTTAAAAATTAATGGAAGCGATCTTGAAGCTCTTCAAGGTGTTTATAATTGTAATTTAAAGCTTGGTAATTATGAAGCTGCAGATAGAGCTAAAAAATTGATTGAAAAATATAATGTTTAAAATATTAAAATCAAATTTCCCCAGGTAGTAAAAAAATAAAATTTCCTAAAGTCATTTCAGTCTGCCTCCGATAAGCTTATTAAAACATTAAGTGAAAGGAGGTAATGGCTCAAATTAACTTAAATTTTAAGTCAGACAACTCAAAGCCAAATGCAAGGATGCATTTATTTTAATCAATTTCAAGGAGGAAACTCATGGGTCTAAGAATTAATACAAACATTCAGGCATTGAATGCACACAAAAACCTTATCAAAACTGATAATGCACTAAGTTCATCATTAGAGCGGCTTTCCAGTGGTTTAAGAATCAACAAGGCAGCTGATGATGCTTCAGGGCTTGCTATTGCTAATACATTGAAAGCTCAGCATACAGGTATTGGTCAGGCTATTTCAAACGCAAGTGATGGTGTTAACATTATTCAGATAGCAGACGGAGCTCTTGAAGAATCAACAAATATAGTTAACACAATCAGAACCAAGGCAATTCAGGCAGCTTCAGACGCCCAAAGTGCTGCTTCAAGAAAAGCCATCCAGGCTGACGTTACCAAGCTTCTTGAAGAACTTAATATGATTGCTGAAACAACAGCATATAATGGAATCAATCTTCTTGACGGCACTTTTACTGACAAGCAGTTTCATATTGGTGCTTACAAAGATGAAACCGCCAATGTAAATATTGGAAATGCAAGTGGTAAAGTTGTTGGTGCCATGGCTTATGCAAATACTGCAAGACAGGCTGAAGCTTCTGTTTCCAAGCCTTTTTTTAAGGGTGATGCAGTAACAACTGATAAACTTGAAGAAGGTGATTTAAGAATTAATGGTATTGAAATTGGAAAAGCTGGTGACCAGTTTGTTTTTACTGGTACTACAGCAGCATCAACAACAGCATTTGCAAAGGCAGCAGCAATAAATGCCAAGGTAAATGAAACCGGTGTTCAGGCAAAGGCAACAACAGAAACAATATTCACATTCGGTGCTGCTAATGGTTATATGGAGATCAATGGAGTTAGTCTTACAACTTCAGGTGGTGCTCAAGCTGTTGCTAATGACATTAATAATAATCTTTCTGCACAGCAACTTGGTATCAGAGCTGAATATATAGCCAATGGTACTACTAACGGTGCTTTAAAAGTAGTGGGTATGTATGGTCAGGAAGTTACGTTTTCAAATGCTACAGGTTCTATTCTAGTAAATGGGCAGCATGCTAGTGGTTCAGATTTTAAAGCCCAGGGAACCTTAACCCTTTCCAACGCAAGAGCAATGACTCAGTCAACTGAAGGAATATCTGAAGTTTCACTTAGTGCAGGTGATTTAACCATTAATGGAATTGATGTTGCTCAAGGCGGTGCTCTTTCTATTAAAAAAGATGACAGCGATCACACTCTTTTAAATGCAATAAACAATAATTCCACTTTCCAGAAAATGGGTGTAAGAGCCGAATATGTAAGTATGGATGATGGTTTAGCCAACAGAATCAGAATTATATCAGAAAATGATCAAATAGTTATTGGAGGAGCAGATCCTGGTAAAGTTAACCTTGAAAAAGGTGCAACCCAGGGAATCCAGACAAATGGTATTGTTCTTGAAGGTTCTGCAACAGATACTGATAAAATTAATGATAACTATTTGAGTAAAATAGGTTTTTCAGGTGCTCAATATGGTTCTTTTGAGCCAAGTGGGGTTGGTAATCAATCTGGAAACGATTTGCTTGTTCTTTCAGGTGCATATCTTAAAACCGATGCTGTTTCTACAGCTAAGCTTGAAGAAGGTGATATCAGAATAAATGGTATTGAAATTGGTGCAGCTGGAGGACAATTTGTTCATTCAGGAGCAACAGCAGTAACAACATCAACAACAGCATTTGCAAAGGCAGCAGCAATAAACGCCAAGGTAAATGAAACCGGTGTTCAGGCAAAGGCAACAACAGAAACAATATTCACATTCGGTGATGCTAATGGTTATATGGAGATCAATGGAGTTAGTCTTACAACTTCAGGTGGTGCTCAAGCTGTTGCTAATGACATTAATAATAATCTTTCTGCACAGCAACTTGGTATCAGAGCTGAATATATAGCCAATGGTACTACTAACGGTGCTTTAAAAGTAGTGGGTATGTATGGTCAGGAAGTTACGTTTTCAAATGCTAAAGGTTCTATTCTAGTAAATGGGCAGCATGCTAGTGGTTCAGATTTTAAAGCCCAGGGGACCTTAACCCTTTCCAACGCAAGAGCAATGGTAGGTTCGGAAGATAAAATAGAAAAAGTTGCCGTTAATAGTGGAGATTTTGTAATTAACGGTGTTGATATTGCATCAGGAGGAGCTCTTAACATTGAAGACAATGATAACGATCACACCCTTCTTAATGCAATTAATGACAACACAGAACTCCAGCAGATGGGAATCCGTGCAGAATACTATAGTACAGATGACGGAGTATCAAACAGGATAAGGCTTATTTCAGCCAATGATGATATAACAATTTCAGGTACTGATCCATCCAAGCTTAACTTTGTAAAAGGCACAACAGAAGGTATAACTACAACTGAAATGAGGATTGAAGGAGCTGCTGTTGATTCAGATAAGAGTAATGATAACTACCTGAGTAAAATAGGGCTTTCAGGAAGTATTAACGGTACTTCAGAAGCTGACGGATCAGAAAACAGCGGTGGAAACGATGTCCTTATCTTTGGAAATGATCGTATGCGCTATGATTCCGGGGATATAGCAATAAACGGCTATAACATAGGTCAGCCTTCAGATGATGGTATTTCCCATGCTCTAGGTGACAGAAGTGCTGCTGCCTGGGCAGAAGCAATTAACAGTATATCAAAGCACACAGGTGTTGAAGCTGATATTATCAAGGCACAGCAAACAGGTGCAGGTACTGTAACTGCTGGTATTCTTCAGCAGGGTGACCTTAAAATCAACGGTGTTGATATAGTTAGAGATAATACCGGTGGAAACGGAATGCAGCTTAAAAACGGCGATGCCGACCATACTCTTATCAATGCAATAAATGAATATAAAGATCAAACAGGTGTAATGGCAAGCATTGATAAAGACGGAGCTCTTGTTCTTAATGCCCGTGACGGAAGAAATATTCATGTTCAGTCAACAGCAACAGGAAACAAAAACGTTAAGTTTGCTTCTGATTTCGGTAACGTAGGTGTTGCTCAGGATTCAGTATACATGGGTAATATACGTCTTGTAGCCAATGAAGCTTTCACAGTTGATGGTGCAGGAAGTAATGCCGGTCAAAGAGAGCTTAGTCTTGGTAAAGTAGGTCTTGCAGGCGGTGGTGCTTCAACAGAAGCCACATCTGACCTGAAAGGCGACGGTACAATTCTTGCCGGTCTTAACTACTCTACAGCCATTGCTTATGTTGATGTGACAACTCAGGAAGGTGCAGAAATGGCAATCCGTACTGCTGACTATGCTCTTGAGCGTCTTGATGAAATAAGATCAGGACTTGGTTCTACTCAAAATCAGCTTACAAGTACAATTGCAAACCTTTCTGTTACAAAAATAAACGTACAGGCAACAGAAAGTGCAATGAGAGATGTTGACTTTGCAGCTGAAAGTACACAGTTCTCAAAAATGCAGGTATTGATGCAGGCAGGAACCTATGCTCAGTCACAGGCAAATGCTACAGCTCAGAACGTTATGAGACTGCTTCAGTAAATTAAACTAAAAATGGGGGGATTCAATCCCCTCATAATTAACATTCAGTTTCAGGTTTTGAGTTTATCTTAAAACCTGATGCAGGATGTTAAAAGGAGGCATAAAATGGCAGGTTCAATTTCAACATTGGGAATAGGCTCTGGTCTTGACCTTCAAAATATTCTTGATCAGCTTAAAGAAGCGGACAGAATTCCCATCAGACAAAAAGAATCAAAGCAGTTAGAATATAAAGAGAGAATTGAAAAATTTGATGTTTTGCAATCAAAGTTTTTAAAAACAAAAGATATTGCCCTTAATTTAAGTCTTCAGTCAACCTATATGGGAAGAGAGTCAAATTTATCAGACTCTTCTGTTTTAAGTGTAAACACCCTTGAAGGTGCAGAACTTGGAACTTACAATATAAAAGTCAATTCCCTTGCCCAGAAAAGCTCCTGGAAATCAGAATCAGGAATGGCTTCAGGAGATTCCTTTGTAAATGATACTGGTTCAGCTCAAACATTTACCTATGAAATGAATGGAAAATCTGTTTCCCTTCAGGTGGCAAGTGGAACCAGGCTTTCTGGTTTTGCTTCAATGATAAATGGAGACTCAAATAATCCCGGAGTAAAGGCAAGTGTTATAAAAGACGGAAGCGGAGCAGATTCTTACAAGCTTCTTTTAAGATCTGAAACAATAGGTGAAGAAGGAAGAATTACTATTTTAGATCAACTTTCAGGATTTAAACTTGCAGAGGAAGCCGGAGCAGGCGGGTCAGGTCTTGATGCTGAAGTTGAAGTTGATGGAGTCAGTTATAAAAGGGCTTCTAATTCAATAAGTGACATAATACAGGGAGCAACCTTAAATCTTCAGAAATCTGGTGAAACTTCTTTTGAAATAGAAACTGACAAATCTTCAATTAAAGATCAGATTTTATCTTTTGTGGAAAGCCTTAAGGAATCTCTTTCTGAAATTAAAATAAACAGCAATTACAATACAGAAACAAATGAAAAAGGCTCGTTTTACAATCTTTCTTCTTTAAGAACCTTTAGATCCCAGCTGATAAACGATGTTATAAATCCAATAAATATTGATGGAAGTATAACTTCAATGGTTGATCTTGGAATTGAATACACAAGAGATGGTGAGATAATAATCAATGAAAGCACTCTTGAAAATGCAATTGAAAATAACTTTGAAGATTTAAAAAACTTTCTTCTTGGAGATAGTGAAAATGATGTCACTGGCTGGGCAGATATAGTCAATGACAGGTTTAGAACTGCAACAAGTGCTGCAAACGGTATAGTTTTTGTTGAAAAAAATTCAGCTCAGTCAATGTATGACAAGCTTGTAGCTCAAGTTGCAAGTGATCAGGAAAGACTTGATAAAAGATATGATATAATGGCAAAGCAATTTCTTGAGCTTGATAAGTATATGAGCAGAATGAGCTCCATGTCTTCATATCTTTCACAGCAGATAGATTCAATGAATTCTGCAAAAGACAAATAATCCGGAGGCTTTTATGGTTTATCAAAATAGAGCGAGTGCTTATAGAAAAACAGAGGTAAGCACAGTAACAGATCCAAATAAACTTATTCAGATGCTTTATGACGGGGCTTTAAGGTTTCTTGAAAAAGCAAGAATAGGAACTGAAAGAAAAGATCCCAAATTAAGGGGTGAAAATCTTGGCAAAGCCCTTAACATAATAACTGAATTAAATTCTTGCCTTGATATTGAAAAAGGCGGAGAAACAGCTCAATACTTAAGAGATCTTTATCTTTATATGCTTTCAGAGCTTCCCAAAGCTAATCTTACCCATGATACTGAAATTATTGTACGCTCAATGAATTATATGAAAGAGCTTAAAAAACTCTGGGAAGAAAGAGTCATGGGAATAAATAAGGATGTTTCCTCTGAAAAAAAAGAGGCTGCTCCACAAAAGCTTAAGGAAAGAAAGTCTTTTTCCGTTGCAATTTAAAAAAGAGGTTTTTATGAAAGAAGATATCATGGAAGAATTGTTTGATAGATATATATCAATGCAGGATGTTCACAGAGAAACTGTTGAAAACAATATTTCTATGTTAAAAAATGGTAAAAGCTTTTTAACTGATGTTGAAGTTTTAAGAATTGAAAGAGATTTGTTTTTTAAGGAAATTAAAAGTTATTTTGACAATATCTTTTCTGAAGAAAGCAAAATTAATCTGGAAAATAAAATTTATCTTGAAGAAATGGTTGAAAAGCTTAAGTTTATTATTGAAAGAGAGGACGATCTTGAAGAGGTTTTAACCGAATATAAAAAACTTCTTTCCACTCGTCTTGGAAAAATGAGACAGGGGAAAAACGCCCTGAATGCCTATGGAAAAGCCTGGGCAAATAATTAGGGAGGGTAAATATGAAAATAACAGAAAAACCTATTGAAGTTTCTAAGGTTGCCGATATAAAAAATTTTCAAAGTTCAAATCCATCAGTAAAAAATATGGAAACTGCCAGATCTGAGCTTTTGGTTAAAAAAACTGAGCATATTGAAAAAACTGCTCAGGATGTCCAGGATTATTTTAAAAATCTGGTAGAAGATAAAGAAACTCTTGAGGAAGTTTTAAAGTTTATTAATTCTGACCTGGTACACCAAAATACTTCAATTGAATTTTCATTTAATGAGACAATAAATCAAATGATGGTCCAGGTTAAAGATAGGGTTACAGGAGAGGTGATAAGAGGACTTCCACCAGAACATCTTGTAAAACTTATGGAAAAATTTCGTGTAAACGGCAGTCTTGAAGGTGTTATTTTAAGTAAAGAAGTTTGATTTAAAACAATTTGACCCAGGTCAAAGTTTGTCCATTTCTCCTTTGGTTTGTACTGAAGTAATTTCAAAATCGGCCATATCAAACTCTGCTGCTTTAAGGTTCTTTTCCATTATTTCTTCAAAAACTTCTTTCCTGTGAACAGGGATATCTGAGGGTGCAGATATTCCAAGTCTTACCTTGCCGCCTTTTATTTCAACAACTTTTATTTCAATATTATTCCCTATCATAATAGCTTCATTTTTCTGCCTGGCAAGGACAAGCATTATTTATCTCCTTTTTCCGAATTTTCTGATAAAGAATTGTACACAGGAAATTCAAGAGGGTATTTAGAATCATTTAAAATTATTTGTTTTCCAATTTTTTTGACAATATTAAATATAAGAGGAGCTTTGAGGTTAGCTGTTATTTCCTTTGGTTTTCCTTTGGGAATTGTAAGGATTACAGTAACAATTATTTCTTCTCTTTTATCAACCTGAAGTGTTTTCAGGGCTTCATTATCAATAAAAATATCATAATCTTTTTTCAAAAGAAAAGGGTCGAAAATAACAAAGGCAAGTTCAGGCTTTTCTACTGACTGAAGCCATTTGAAAAGAGTATTTTTATTGTTGTCTAAAATGCAGAATTTTTTGCATTTTGGAAACCCGGGTATTCCGTCAGGGAAAGAATATATTTTTTCTTTTAGAATTTCAACCTCTCCAAAACGAGTTGTTTCTACTTTAATTTTATTTGATTCCACAGGTTCCTCCGGTGAAAATTTATATAAGTTGCAAGTCAATCTTATATTTTGTAAAAAGAAATATTGTAGTTAAAACACTATAGTCTAATTCGGTAAAAAAATAAAAAACTAAAATATATCAGGAGAATCTTTTGAAAATCATTATTGTGGGTGCAGGACAGGTTGGATTCCATATTGCAAGCCGGCTTGCCAATGAGCACAAAGATGTTGTGGTCATAGATAAAAACCCACAGGCAATTAACAAACTTTCTGATAAAATAGATGTTCAGGGAATCATAGGTGATGGAAATAGTCCTCTTGTTCTTGAAGAAGCCGGGATTAAAGGTGCGGAATCCCTTTTGGCGGTAACTGATTCAGACGATGTTAATCTTGTGGCATGTCTTACTGCCAATATGATTTCACCTAATACTAGAAAGTTTGCAAGATTAAGAAACCCTGATTTTGATAATTATCATAAAGCATTAAAAGAAAGCCCTCCTTTTATTGAAGCAATAATTAACCCTGAAATGGAAGCAGTTAAATCAATTGTCAGGCTGATGAATGTACCCGGTGCTGTGGAATCAGGAGAATTTGTAGGTGGAAGGGTTAAGTTTGTTGGATTTCGTCTTGATGAAGATTCTGTCATGGACGGAGTAAAACTTTTTGATTTGAAAAACATTTTAGGAAATACCAGGGCTCTTGTGGCAGCCATAGTCAGGGATGAAGAACTTATTATCCCCCAGGGTAAAACCCCTTTGCAAAAAGGTGATTTGATTTATCTTATTACAGATAAGGAAAATTTAAGACCTGCCCTTACAGCTTTTGGGAAAGAACACAAACCTGTTAAAAAAGCAATGATTGTGGGAGGAGGGGAGCTTGGAAGAAGACTTGCCATTGAGCTTGAAGAAAAAAATATAAACACAAAAATCATTGAAATAGATAAGCAACGATGTCTTTATCTTGCAGATATATTAAACAAAGCCATTGTTTTAAATGGAGATGGCTCTGATCAGTCTCTTCTTCTTGAAGAAAATATTGGTAGCATGGATATGGTGATAAGTCTTACAGGAGATGAGGAAACAAATATTCTTTCTTCTCTTTTGGCAAAAAAAATGGGTGCTGGCAGCACAATAACAAAAATTTTAAAATTTAGTTATTTTGGATTAATGCCTGCTATCGGACTTGAAAAAGTGGTAAATCCAAGACTTTCAGCCATTGATTCTTTTTTACAGCACATTAGAAGGGGAAAGGTTTTGTCTGCTATTTCAATTAATGGCGAACAGGCAGAAGTAATGGAGGCAATTGCTCTTGAAACCTCTGGAATTGTAGATAAGCCTATTCATGAAATTGACTTTCCAAAAGGAGCTTTGATTATAGGAATAATCCATGGGGATAAAATTGAAATTCCAACAGGTTCAAGTATAATTTATCCAAACGACAGGGTGATAATTTTTGCTGAACGAAAAGCTGTTTCAAAAATTGAAAAAATTCTAAGCGTAAAACTGGAGTTCTTTTAATGAGATGGGGATTTGTATTTGAGGTTTGCGGAGTTCTTATAGTTTTTGCTGGGCTTGCCCAGATTTTTCCGCTTTTATGGTCTCTATATTATAATGATGGAATAGCTGTTTCAATTTTGTATTCAATGCTTTTTTCAGTAACCATGGGTGCAGTTTTAAGGTTTGGATTGAGGAGAAAAACAAAAAGACCTGTGAGTGCCAGAGAAGGAATGGCAATGGTTACTTTGGGATGGGCTGCAGTATCTTTTTTCAGTGCTTTGCCATTTTGGTTTTCATCTTCAATCCCAAGTTTTTCTTCAGCTTTTTTTGAGTCTGTTTCAGGTCTTACAACCACAGGCTCAACAATTCTTACTGATATTGAAGCCATGCCCAAATCTTTGCTTTTTTGGAGAAGTTTTCTTCAATGGGTTGGAGGAATGGGAATAGTCTTGTTTTCAATTGCAATTCTTCCCTTTATTGGAATTGGGGGAATGGCCCTTTTTAAAGCTGAAGTTCCAACTCCTTTGCCAGATAAACTCAAGCCAAGGCTTCAGGAAACAGCAAAACTTTTATGGTGGGTTTATGCTTTAATTTCTCTTTTGGGAGTTATAGCTTTAAAATTGGGTGGAATGACTTTTTTTGATTCCTTATGTCATGCCTTAACAACCCTGCCAAGTGGCGGATTTTCAACAAAAAACGCATCTATTGCCCATTATGACAGTGCTTATATAGATTTTGTACTTATATTTTTTATGATTCTGGCCGGTCTTAATTTTACTCTTCATTTTCAATTTCTCAGGGGCAGAAAAATAACTGCTTTTAACGATCCTGAAGCCAAAGTTTTTCTTATTACTATTTTGATTTTATCTCTTATTGTAACCTTCAATCTTTTTGGTTCAGTTTATGACAATGTTTTTGATGCTTTCAGGTATGGTTCTTTCCAGATTGTTTCAATAATTACCACAACAGGATATGCAACTGCAGATTATGAGCTTTGGCCTGGAATGTCCCAGGTGATTATTTTTTTCTGTTTTTTTGTGGGGTCTTCAGCAGGCTCAACAGCCGGAGGTATGAAGTTTATAAGAATAATGATTTGTGCCAAATACTGTTATAAAGAAATTTTTAAACTTATTCACCCAAGGGCTGTAAGCCAGATTAAAATCGGTGGTCAATCCCTTGATGATGGTGTTGTTCACAGCATTTTGGGATTTATGGTTTTGTATATTGGGATTTTTGTAATTGCAGCAATTCTTCTTGCTTCAATGGGTGTTGATCTTCTTACCACAATCAGTGCTTCAGCTTCCGCCATAGGAAATATCGGCCCTGGTTTTGGATATGTTGGGCCTACAGAAAGTTATGCTTCCATTCCCGATGCTGGCAAATGGCTTCTTGGAATTTGTATGCTTATTGGAAGACTTGAAATTTATACTGTAATTATTCTTTTTGTTCCTGCTTTTTGGAGAGATTGATTGGGGTATAGCTAAACAAATTTGCTTTAATTTCAAAATAAGTCAGAGTAATCTCACTGATGATCCTTTTTATTAAAGGGCCTGGATGACTTGACGGGTTAGTTGGTAATAAATTCTTAGAAAAAAACAGACCACACAATTTTTAGTCCCATTGCAGCAAGAGCCACAAACAGCACTTTGCGATAAGAAGTCTCGTTCAAATATGATGAAGCCCATATGCCAAGTTTGCTGCCCACTATCACCGCCGGGGTAGAAAAAGCGTAGGTGAGCAAAACAGTTTGTGTCATTTCACCTGTCACTGCCTTGGCTGTTACTATAAAAGTGCCTGTGATAATAAAGCCTGCACCAAGAATTCCCTTTACAGCTTGTGCCGAGCAGCCGCTATAGGCAATATAGGCAGCCAATGGCGGTCCGTTAAAGCCAAACGCCATGCCCAGGGCAGAAGACAAGAGGCCGGCCAGATAACCCCATACAGGACTGAGGATCCTAATACCCCGGTTATCTGAATACAACCCCCAAAGTGCGTAGAGCGTTATAAATGCCCCCATCCCGGCTTTAAGATAGGTTTCAGAAACATACTCCAGGATAAACACGCTTAAAATTACACCGGGAATTGCCCCGATAAAAATCCCTTTGACATAACGCCATTGAATATATTTTCGAAATGTCCAGCCAACCTGAAAATTTAAAGTCAGTACAATTAAGGTACAGCTTGGCACTGCCACCGACAAATCAATAAACGGTGCAATCAGGGGCATTGCAATCATGGCAGCTCCAAAGCCTGCAACACCGTTAATAAGACCACCTGCAAACCATCCTGCCACTATAAACACCAGTTCTGGCATAGTTACTCCTTTATCGATATTGAAAAATTAAAAAACTTTATATTTCATTTTTTTACACAAGACTATATAAATCATCCAATTTCTTTAAAGAAAATAGGTGGTTTATTATGGAATCAATTCTTAATACATTTATTGCATATTTTGTTATTGTCGATCCAATTGGAACTTCATTGATTTTTAATGCATTAACCAATGACAAGCCAAGATCCTATATAAAAAAAATGGCTCTTCGTTCTGTTGTTTTATCCACATTTCTTGTTCTGGTTTTTGGATTCTGGGGAATAGGACTTTTAGAAAACCTTGGAATACAAATGGAATCTTTTAAGATTGCAGGCGGTATTCTTATTTTTTATGCAGCATTTGGCATGATTACCAAACCCGATGAAAATCAGGAAAACATAGAATCAAAAGAATATGAAGATATTTCTGTTTTTCCGCTGACAATTCCTCTTATTGCCGGTCCTGGATGTCTTACCATGACAGTAATTATTTTTTCCAATGCAAAAGATACCGGAGCAAATCATCTTCCAATAGTTTTATCCATCCTTACAGTTTATCTTATAACCTTTTTTTCATTTATTTTTTCAAAAACAATTGTAAGGATTGCAGGAAAGACAATAAACAATATATTTAAAAGACTCCTTGGAGTACTCCTTGCTTCCCTTGCAATCCAGTTTATTGCCGAAGGAATAAAAGGACTTTTATTACAATAAAAAATTAAAAGGAACTATTTAATGCAGATTCTTCAAAAAATAGACAAATGCCCGGACTGCGGTGAGCCAGGCCAGAAAATAAAAAATGAAACTGTTCTTTTTGCAGTAAAAAAAAGTTTCAAAGAAAAAATAGGAAAAAAAGATTTTTCTTTATGCAGAAACCCTGATTGTGAAACCGGCTATTTTAATAATGATATAAATACAAAAATCCACAAAAACGATTTTAAAAGACCAATCTGGTTTAAAACAGGAGCAGATCCTGTAATTATATGTTATTGCAAAAACATAAAAGAAGAAGATATTATAAAAACTGTTGTTAAAACAGGCCTTGATGAAATAAACAAAATAACCTTTTACCTTAAAAACTCCCTTGGAGAAAACTGCAGAATTAACAACCCTACAGGCCATTGTTGCTCAGGAGCTTTTAAAGATACCATAAAAAAAGGCCTTTTAAAAAGAGAAGAACTTTCAAAAACCGGTGATAAAAGTTTAGATTCTGTTAAAATTAGTTTAAAAGAACTTGATAAAAAAATTGCCGATTTATCCAAAATAATAAAACACAATTGTAATTGCTGATTTATAAAAAATAGAATTATTAAACCCGGAAAATATTTTTTTACAAATTTTGTTTTAGAAAAAAATCAGCGGGGTTCAAAACCCATACAAAAAACAAAAGGATAAAAAACTGTGGCAACCCAACCCGCTGCAAAACCATAAATCAGTTCTTCAAGGGGAATCCCTGCAATAAAAATATTTAAAAATTGTTCTGTATGCCAGGTCAGTTTAAAAATATCAGGGAAAACCCATTGAAGACAAAAACAGAGCAGAGCATAAACAATTACAGACAAACTTCCTCCTGCTACTCCGGGCAGAATCAAATCTTTACGTAAAAAAACAATAAAAAGTCCAATACTAAACATAATACCAAAGGAACCATAAATCATTTGAATGTTAAAAAAAACAGCAATGCCAATCCCAATAAAGGTCAGACTAAAAACACCCAGGAATCTACAAACAATTTTAAATAAAGTTCTCCCTTTTTTCACGACATACAAAAGCCTGAAACAAAAAGCATAAACAGTTGAGGTAAAGGCAGACAAGCCTACCAAAAAGAGAATATCTTCAATACCAAAACCAAGTATTTTAACCAAATTAAACAAAAATACCGGCTCCCAGTATGAAGGATAAAAAAAACGTTCTGTAAAAGCAAACGGGATAGAACACAATGCCATGATATGAATCATTTTGCGCAAATCTTTTCTGAACCAATAGATAATCATCCCGGGCAAAAGAAAAAACAATGATAATACTAAAAAATTATAGGTCATAGATCAGCATAGCAAAAAAATTGCCAGCCCTCCCATTAAGCTCAAGGTTATCAGTACAGAAAAAAAGTTGAAAACTGTCAGTCGGATACTGCCGGGTTTGCTGTCCATGAAAAAAAATTGTGCAATTTCGGCTAAAAAGGGTAACAAAAGAATGATATAAACCGCTGGTCTCCCTATTAAAAACCGGCCTGCAAAGGCAAAAAAAACAATACTGATAAAATTCAAAATAATAATCAGCTTCTTGGTTGTTTTCTCCCCTAAAAGTACAGTTATTGTGTGTTTACCACTTAATCTGTCCGAGGGTTCATCAGGCAGGGAAGTGGCCATGGCACAGGCAAGCTGTGTGGGGAACATTGCAAGTAATAAGGTCCATGGCAACCCGGAAATATCACCTGCTTGTGCATAATAACCAAAAAACGGCAGCACAAATCCAATGCCCAACACCTGTAAAAATTCGCCGCCACCCCGATAAGACAACTTTGCAGGCTTATAGCTGTACAACCATAAAAAAACCAGAGCAATTGCAACAATGGGCATGGCAAAAAGTCTGTGAAAAAAAACTGTTAGAAAAAATCCGCAAAAAAGACATAATAAAGCCATAATAATGGCAGCGGTTTTAAGCTGAGCGGGCATAAGATCTTTATCAGCTAAAACCCGTGATCCCCCTGAAAAAATATTAAATGTTTTATTCTGACAATCTGTTTCCATATCTGCATAATCGTTTCCAAAAATGATATAAAGCTGGTTAAAAAGCCCAAATAAAACCATGATAAAAAAAACAGGCCAGTTCAATGGGCTTCCCTGAAAGACAAAAAAAGCCTGACCAACCAAAACAGGGAGGAAAATATAACTTTGAGATTGAAGACGAGAGGCTTTCAGCCAAACTCGGATAGTATGCATAATAACTCCATTATTTGATGAAATCCTG